>DAOVUK010000407.1 GCA_030632625.1 Gammaproteobacteria bacterium | reverse complement strand
GTTAACATCCGCTGTAGGCCCGCACGATTAATTGCATTGTTTAACTTAAGTTCATCCATTGCTGCCGAAGCTGTACCGGGTACCAGCAGACTCAGACAAAAAAACATAAGTAACAGAAACGAATTTGAACTAAGGTGCGGAAAATAAAGTCGAAGCTCTTTGTTTATCATTATTATAGACCGGAGTTATCAAGTCAGTTAAAAATTCCGCTTAACTATACCTGAAGATAAAAACTTATTGGCTGCTATCCATTAGCCCCATCATATAAATAATAATAGCAGAAAAAAAAATATCTTAAAGCCGGGTATTTACTTATTCATATGTTAGCTCAATATTGAAAAAATATTATTTAGTATTGTTGAGCTTTTTTCGGCTCCCCAAGCTCAATATAGCTTTGCCGGATAACTTTTGCGTTATTTGTTCTTAACTGGGAATTGTTTTTTTCCAGATTATTAGATTTCAAGGCCTGTTGTATTGCCTGTTGATAATCCTGCTGATAAAACTTGAGCACGGCCATATTGTGCCATAGCCAGGCGTTACTGGGTTCAATACGCAAAGCTCTTTTTAATAAACCCTCCGCATCATTATAATTATTCTGTTCAATGGCTGATTTTGACTGCGCCAGTAAATCAAGAACGGCCTGCCGGCTGGCTGGTGGTGATTTACTTGTCTGCCTGACAGTCAAACTGCGATCCAACGCAGCAGTAGTGATTATTTTGGGCTGCTGAAACTCATCACTTGTGCTTGTTCGATTATCATTTACCGTACTTCGATCATCCACTGGCGGAATATTATAGGGAGAGTCTGCCTTCGGACGTGAGTAGTCAATTGATGTACAACCGTTTATCAGACTAATAATAAACACAATTAATAAATATATTTTAATCATTTTTTTCTTTTTTCAGCTAAGTAATCATTCTAATTAAATAAACGTTCCAGCCAGTTTACCTTATTTTTTTCAAAGTATTCACCTGAAGTGCAGGATTGTGTCTTTTCAGGCTCACTCCCTTTGATAAAAGGTAAAAATTCAGCGTTATTACAGCGACCGGTTAATTTTAACTGATTCATAGAATCAATCCAGAACCATTTGATATTTTCCGGCTGATTTTGATCCAGGATGCCGACATCCAGCTGTTTCATCATTTTTCCCCAGACTTTTAAGGCACCTGATGAGCCGGTCAGGCCTGCCGGCTTATTATCATCCCGCCCCATCCAGACTACACCAATCAGGTTATTGCCAAAGCCGGCAAACCAGCTGTCACGTAACTCATTGGTTGTACCCGTTTTTCCGGCAATATTATAATGAGAAGGAATATAACGAGACAAACCTTTTCCAGTGCCCATGCTGACCACTTCCTGTAAATTGGCATTAATCACATAAGCGGCACTTTCATTTATCCGCCGTTCTACTCGAACAGGATATTGTTGTAATGTCTCATTATTTTCATCCTGTACCGATAAAATGGTATGCAATGGTGAGTAAAAGCCCTGATCAGCCAGAGTCTGGTACATTTGACTCACCTGAATGGGTGACAAAGTCAGTGACCCCAGCAAAACAGCAGGATAAGGCAGTGCATCTGTTTCAACACCCAGGCTTCTGACCGTATTAAGCACCTTATCAACACCAATTTCCATGCCCAGTCGGGCTGTGGACAAATTGTATGATTTGGCAAGAGAAACATGCAAAGGCACCAGACCATGTTCTTTTTTATCAAAATTTTTCGGCTTCCAGAGCTTACCTTTCACACTTTTTGCTGAAAATTCTTTATCATTTAATAAAGAAGACAGAGTATAGCCCTGCTCTATTGCCGTCAGATAAATTGCCGGTTTTATTAATGAGCCGATAGGACGACGAGCATTAATAGCCCGGTTAAAGTCCCCTTCCTGACTGTTTTTACCACCAACAATGGCCAGTATCTCCGCTGAATCCCGATGGCTCACCACCACTGCACCCTGCAGATGCTGACCTCTTTTTGTGCCAACACTTTTAATCTGACTGGCGAGAGCATTTTCTGCAGCCCATTGCACCTGTGGATTCAGGGTGGTAAAGATTTTTAGTCCCTTATCAGTCAAATCATCCTGATTATAATTCTCCTGCAGCTGATTTTTGACACTATCAAGAAATGCCGGAAAAGGTGAGCTATTCAGTGACCAGCGGCGACTGATCCCCAGATTGGTTTTAATTGCCTTCTGATACTGATTCTGCTCGACCACGCCTTGATCCAACATCACTTTAAGTACAGTATTGCGCCGCTTGATCGCCCTTTGCGTATTATTTCTTGGATTGTAATAAGAAGGCCCCTTAACCAGCCCTACCAGCAAAGCCACCTGCGGCTGGCTTAACTGACTGATCGGACGTTTAAAATAATACTCACTGGCCAGTGCAAAGCCATGAATCGCACGCCGGCCATCCTGCCCCAGATAAACTTCATTAATATAAGCTGTCAGAATTTCATCTTTAGAATAATGATATTCCAGTAATAATGACATTATGGCTTCATTGAACTTTCTCACCAGAGTCCGTTCCTGGGTAAGGAAGTAGTTTTTCACCAGCTGCTGAGTCAGCGTACTGCCCCCCTGAATTGCAGAACCGGCTCTGATATTGGTCCACATGGCACGCGCGATTCCTTTGGGATCAATGCCATAATGCTGATAAAAATTGCGGTCTTCTACTGCCAGTAATGTATTTTTTAGTTTTTGCGGAATGTCATTTTCACTAAGAAGAAGACGATCTTCATGTAATTTAGGATGAATACTGCCAATAAGAGCTGGATCAAGACGCACTAATGATAATTTTCGACCTTGTTCATGATCATAGATTGAACTGATACCGGAACGATTAAATTGAATACGTAGTTTATGAGAGGTTTCCTCACCATCAGGAAAATTAAAATGACGAGTCACCAGCTCAATACGTTGTCCATTTTTGGAAAAACTGCCCTCAGTGGAAGCTTGTCTGTCTTTGCGATAAGCCGCCAGTTTCAATTCTTTTTCAAATTGATTGACTGTTATTTTCAGGCCGGGGTAGACCTCGAGTGAACGGGCATATACCTTAGCCGGAATAGACCAGCGACGGCCTTCGAACTGGTTTTTAATAATATTGTTAAGATAAAAAGTATAGAGGCTGAAAATAATTGTCCCAAAAATAAGACTCAGCATGATTATTTTTTTAATAAATCGACCTAAACGTCCCATAAAGGATTTTTTCTTTGCTGCGGACTTTTTTGAAGATGTACGCTTTTTTAGCGGTTTTTTTCTTTTTGCGGGCATATTTAACAATGTATTGCTGTTATTAATAAAAAATTAGTTTATCAGGCTTTTAAGTGGGATAGTGAAGATTATAATGAATTTTTCTAAGCATGTTTAATAATAAGTCCTTTATTTTTGAAAAAAGTTCAGCAATTCTTGTCTAAAATAAAAATAATACCATTCACGTATCAACCTTGCTTATTATACCCCATATTTATCAGCTGTTTATCATGTAGTTTGCTTAAACTCATCAGGGCGATTACAGCGCCTGATAATGCAAATCCCATATCCGATTGAGTATCCCAGACATATCCCTGGGTACCTAGAAATGCCTCCGAATCTGCTCCAGCAGCTAAAGCCACCCACCATTCTATCAATTCATAAAAGGC
>DAOVUK010000199.1 GCA_030632625.1 Gammaproteobacteria bacterium | reverse complement strand
GTGACGGTAAAGTTAGCGATGACGCCATCTTTGAGCGGACGAATTGCTTCCATATTGCCGGGTGTTCTACCGAGCATCAGTTTTGCTTCTTCTCCTACTGCAGCAACCATTTTTTCATTGCTTGAGGGATCTTGACGAATCGCGACAACAGAAGGTTCATTGAGAACAATTCCCTGTCCCGGGATGTAAATCAGTGTATTGGCTGTTCCTAGATCGATTGATAGATCATTAGAAAAAATACCACGTAAACGACCGAATCCAAACATAATTGGCGGGTTTCCCTTATTTTTATTGTAACTTCAAAGCCGGAGCCAGGGTTTTCCTGTCCGGCACTCTATCCAGTTGAGCTTGCTCTGTGCATTAACTGGATGTTAAATATATGCCTGATATCGAAGTTACTCAGTGTCAGTGAAGTATATTCAGCCGATCGATTGAGCTTCGATCGGGCCTGTTTCAAGCATGGAACTAAGCATTTTAGGAATATTGTTAAAAAATGTCCAATTTTCATTTGCGATGACTGCTAAATTTTCACTAATTGTGGTAACTTATGCACCTTAAAACGATCGAATTGTGAAAAATAATTAATATTACTCACTTTTTATCGCAAAATCTGACCACATTGAGTAGTGACAGACTGCTCAGTGCAAAAATTAGTCCAAACAGCTAAGCGGGAGTGACTGATGTCCACACTGGATAAAAGTGATGTTGAAAAAATAGCCTTTTTAGCAAGGCTTGGCGTTGATGAACAGGACATGCCGGAATATGCAAGCAATTTGTCCAAGATTCTGGATATGGTTGAACAGTTAAACTCAGTTGAGACGGATGGCGTAAAACCAATGGCTCACCCCCTTGATGCGGTGCAGCGTTTACGTGCTGATGAAGTCACAGAGGTCAATGATCGGGAAAATCTACAGGCACATGCGCCGGAAACTGCCGAGGGTCTGTATTTAGTGCCCAGGGTTGTAGAATAAATGTAACTATATCAGCGTATTCATCTTTTACTCAATTTCGTCGTTATTTTTGTGTTCAAAATGGTCACACAACGCCTGTGGCGCCCATAAAGGGTGTATATGCTCACACAACGCCTGTGGCGCCCATAAAGGGTCACACAAAAATGCCTAGAACTTGAGCAAAATCTAAACACGCTGATATAGTTACGAATAAAGACTTATTGAGCACAGATAATAATTTATCTGCAAAAGAAAGTGGAAAACAAAGATGCATAACAAAACCATTGCTGAACTCAGTGCTGGACTCGAAGCCGGGGAATTTTCAAGTGTTGAATTGACTCAGTGCTATCTTGAGCGAATTAATTCGCTGGATGAACAGTTAAACAGTTTTATTACGGTGACAGCGGAACGGGCGCTGGAGCAGGCAAAAAATGCAGATGCACAGCGAGCAGCAGGCAATGCCGGTATTTTGAATGGTATCCCTCTGGCGCAAAAAGATATTTTCTGTACCAAGGGTGTTAAAACTTCCTGCGGCTCCAGAATGCTTGATCCGTTTATCTCTCCTTATGACGCCACCACAATAAACAAATTTAATGATTCCGGTGCCGTCATGCTGGGCAAAACCAATATGGATGAATTTGCCATGGGTTCATCCAATGAAACCTCCTGGTATGGCCCGGTAAAAAATCCCTGGAAGCAGGACGCCGTACCCGGCGGTTCATCGGGTGGGTCAGCCGCTGCTGTTGCTGCCCGGCTGGCACCGGCTGCAACCGGCACAGATACCGGAGGCTCTATTCGTCAGCCGGCATCATTTTGCGGTATTACCGGATTAAAGCCAACCTATGGACGAGTGTCACGCTATGGCATGATTGCCTTTGCTTCCAGTCTGGATCAGGCGGGCCCTATGACCCGCACCGCAGAAGATGCAGCGCTGATGCTGAATGTGATGGCCGGCATGGATCCGAGAGATTCCACCAGTGTTGATGAAGCGGTACCCGATTACACAGCAAACCTGAATGACAGTATGCAGGGTCTGAAAATTGGCCTGCCTAAAGAATACTTTTCACAAGGTCTGGATGATTCTGTCGCTAAAGTCATCGAATCTGCGCTTCAGGAATATGAAAAAATGGGTGCGGTGATTAAAGAAATCAGCCTGCCGACCAGTAATCTTGCTGTCCCTACCTACTATATTATTGCGCCTTCAGAATGTTCTTCAAATCTGTCCCGCATGGATGGCGTCCGCTATGGACATCGTTGTGAGGATCCTAAAGACCTCAATGATCTGTATATTCGTTCGCGTGGAGAGGGTTTTGGCCCGGAAGTAAAACGCCGGATTTTAGTGGGAACTTATGCATTATCTGAAGGTTTTTATGATGCCTATTATGTTAAGGCGCAAAAAACCCGCCGCCTGATCAGCAATGATTTCAATCAGGCTTTTAATGATGTTGACGTCATTATGGGACCGGCAGCACCATCAACGGCTTTTAATATTGGTGAATTGACCGATGATCCGATTACTATGTATTTGTCAGACATCTATACCATTGCCGTCAATTTAGCTGGTCTTCCCGGCATGTCGATACCTGCAGGCTTTGTTAATGGTATGCCGGTGGGACTGCAGTTAATCGGTAAACATTTTGCTGAAGCAAAATTACTCAATGTCGCCCACCAGTTTCAACAGCAAACAGACTGGCATATGAAAGTGCCTGCTTCTTTTAAATAAAGAGCTAAATAAAGAGCTAAGTAAAGAGTTAAATAAGAGCTAAATAAAGCGTTAAATAAACACAGAAATCTGAGAGGTTAATAATTATTATGCAATGGGAAGTCGTTATTGGTTTGGAAATCCATGTTCAATTGTCCACCAAATCAAAAATATTTTCTGGTGCTTCAACAGCCTATGGTGCTGAGCCGAATACTCAGGCCTGTACTGTTGATTTGGGTTTACCCGGTGTCTTACCTGTTTTTAACGGCGAAGCGCTTAATAAATCAGTGATGTTTGGTCTGGCAGTTGGTGCGCAAATCAATGAACGTTCTGTTTTTGACCGCAAAAATTATTTTTATCCGGATTCACCTAAAGCTTACCAGATCAGCCAATTGTATTATCCTATCGTTGGTGAAGGCTATATTGATATTGACCTGGAAGATGGTTCACAAAAACGCATCGGTGTGACCCGTGCGCATATGGAAGAAGATGCCGGTAAGTCTCTGCATGAGAATTTTCATAAGCAAACCGGTATTGATCTGAATCGGGCAGGTACACCGCTATTGGAAATCGTTTCAGAGCCGGACATGCGCAGCGCCAAAGAAGCGGTGGCCTATATGCGTAAAATTCATTCCATTGTGCGTTATCTGGGTATTTCGGATGGCAATATGCAGGAAGGTTCTTTTCGCTGTGATGCTAATGTGTCATTGCGGCCTATAGGTCAGGAAGAATTCGGTACTCGTGCGGAATTAAAAAATATCAACTCTTTTCGTTTTGTCGAAAAAGCCATCAATGTTGAGATCGAACGCCAGATGGATATTCTTGAAAGCGGCGGTAGCGTGACTCAGGAAACCCGTCTGTATGATTCACAAAAAAATGAAACACGTCCCATGCGCAGTAAAGAAGAAGCGAATGATTACCGTTATTTTCCCGATCCTGACCTATTGCCGATTGTGATTTCCGCCGAAGAAATTGAGGCCATCCGTAAAACCTTGCCGGAATTGCCGGATGCAAAATGTGCCCGTTTTATGCAACAACTGGGGCTGTCAGAAAAAGACGCTAAGGCACTGACGGTTGACCGGGATATGGCTGATTATTATGAACAGGTTCAGCAGGCGATAGGTGATGCCAAAATGGCTGCCAACTGGATTTTGGGTGATGTAGCTGCGATAAATAATAAAAACGGCCTGGAATTTAAAGACTGTCCTGTGAATGCAGAGCAATTAACCGGACTGTTAAAGCGTATTAAAGACAACACCATTTCCGGAAAAATTGCCAAAGAAGTTTTTGAAGCGATGTTCTCCGGTGAAGGCTCTGGCAGCGAAGGCGATGCCGATACTATTATTGATAAAAAAGGTCTGAAGCAGATTACTGATACGGGTGCTATTGAGACCATTATTGATAGAGTGATTGCTGATAACCCCGGTCAGGTCGCCGAATTTCAATCGGGTAAAGATAAGCTGATTGGCTTCTTTGTCGGTCAGGTAATGAAAGCGTCAAAAGGCAAGGCTAATCCCGGACAGGTCAATCAACTGCTGCAGAAAAAACTGCGGTCATGAGAAAAACGGTATGACTGAGCAAACTAAAGAGAAGGATAAAATACACCGTTTTTTATTTGATAAGCCTAATATTCGTGGTGAAATCAGCACATTAAATGATGTCTGGCAGCACATGCAGGCCAATCATAATTACCCTGAAATTATTCGCCGCTATTTAGGGGAGGTCGTTGCTGCTTCGGTGTTATTGTCCGCTACCTTAAAATTTGAAGGTTCACTGACGATTCAGGCCAGTGGCGATGGTGCCTTGACGCTAATGGTGGTTGAATGTCGAAATGATTTTGGTGTCCGTGGTGTGGCTAAATATCAGCAAACTGCTATTGATGAGGTGCCTGAAGCGGTGGATGTGAACACCCTCCTGGGTCAGGGTACTTTAGTGATCACCATTGAACAGGCTAAAACACAGGAGCGTTATCAGGGGGTTGTGGCGCTGGAAGGCAATAGTATTGCTGAATTTCTGGAAGGTTATCTGGCTCGTTCTGAGCAGTTAGAAACACGTATTTTTCTGGCCTCAGATGAACAGGCTGCTGGTGGTTTGTTATTACAGCAGTTACCCGGACAGCATGAAGATGACGACAGCTGGGATCGTATTACCCATCTGGGCAGCACCATCAAAGCAGAAGAACTGCTTGGCCTGAGCGCCAGAGAAATACTGCATCGACTCTATCATGAAGAAGATGTACGTCTCTTTGAGCCCGAATCAATTTATTTTAAATGCAGCTGCTCCAGAAAAAAAGTGACCAATATGCTGCGCTCCATCAGCCACCAGGAAGCCAGTGATATCATAAAAGAACAGGGCAATATTTCAGTTGATTGTGAGTTTTGCGGTAAAACCTATCAATTTGATGCAATTGATATTGGCGGAATTTATAGTGAAAATGTCCAGCCGTCCGATCTTTCGACCAGACATTAGGGAGCCGTTCGGAAATGGTTGCGTTTAACAACCGTACTGGCGGCGGAGGTACGGTATAGTTTGGGGTCGCTGCAGGCTTTTAGGTATCAAAGGTCATCCATGTAGCGCTTTATGAAAACATCCCTGTTTTCCCTCTTTATTAATGAGAACCCCAAACTATACCGCACCTCCACCACCAGCACTCACTTCACCATGTGCCTCACTGTGAGCGTCCAAAATCAAGAGCAAGAGCCAAAGAAAAATCAACGGAAGATAGAGTTGTATGTAATTGAATTGACGCTTTAAAGCCATCCATGGCACGCTCTGCCTCGGCATCCATGCCTCGAACCAAAAGTAGGCACCCTGAGGCGAAGCCCCGGATAATTGAACCAGACTACCCAACACTACCAGCATCACTTTTCTCTCTAGGGTGAATTAAAAGCAAAAGAACGGATAAAAACTCAAAACTAGAGATTAGTCTTTTGTGTCTATACACCAATTTTAAAGTACAAGGTGAAAACTACTGAATGTTATCCAGGGGAATCATATTTGACTTTAATGGCAGTATTCATTTCATCAATACTGACAGGGTGCTTTGTCTTAACCAAACCTTTAATTTGAGTAATGTCCTGTGTGGCGGCTATCACTTCAAAACGATAGTCTGAAATTTTGACAAACTCAATCCTGTCACCTGGAACGATTTTTAATTCTGCTCTAACCGCAGCAGGGATGGTAATCTGGCCTTTGCTTGTTACAGTCGCAGTAGTCACAACATTACCTCAATCGAATGTCTGCATTTAATTTAATACCTTACATTAAGTAAGATAGCATGGTTTTAAAAAATCAGCCTGTTTTCAGCTTTTTCCTTTATTTTCTCATATTGTAACTATTCAGCAACCCAGACCGAAAAACATGTAATCATCGACAAGTTACAAAACATATAAAATACAAAGACTTATATTTTTGTAACTTAGAAGCATATTATTTACAAAAAGCCTGTGGTTGCTTATTTTTCTGATTTTAACTGTCTGAGCGCAGCGAGTTTTAAAGTCAGAAAAATAAGTGACCATAGGCTTAACAGTGGTTATTAAGAAATATACGTTGATTAATCACCTTATATTTATCTTTTTATTATAAAAAGTATTGATCTAGATCAATAAAACGAGTATCATAATACCATACTAAATTACTAGGTTATTAACAAAAGGTATTAGACGATGAGAAGAAGCGTAATGGTTTTCGGTTGTACAATGGATGATGGTTCACAGGTTACTTGT
>DAOVUK010000056.1 GCA_030632625.1 Gammaproteobacteria bacterium | reverse complement strand
CAGCTAAGAAGGTGGGGAGGTGTAGTTTGCCTTGCAAGGGGCATTTCGAGCCATGGATGGCGAGGCTGAGCGCTACATGGACGTACTTGCGCGCGTCCCCGGCAAGGTGAACTACACCTTTCCAACTTCTGAATGTAAGCACCACTTTCGAGTGCCCCCCATTCTTTTAAATTGCCGCTAAGGTGGTTTTGCTGAGATTTGGAAAAGTACGAAAATTTGTGAAGAGCCAGATGAACTTATCCGGATGACAGCCCGGAACGTACCAGCTGTTCTTTTTCTGCCTGGGTCAAAATAATGGGATTGGTCTGCATGCTGCTGGGGCTGATATTGGCAACCAGCCGTGATACATCTTCCTCTGTGACGCCATAAGTTGATAACGGCTGCAATGCCATTTGCTGACTCCAGTCGGATAAAAGTTCTAATAATTGCTTCCGTGCCTGAGTATCGCTCAGTTCATGGTGACCGCTGAGCAGGCGACCAAGCTGGGCATAGCGCTGCAGGCCTGAATTGTCGGGTTCCCGGCTTAGCATGGCATCAATATTAATTCGAGTTGCTGCAGCAAGTACTGTGCCGCAGGCAACGCCATGAGGGATAGGAAAAAAAGCACCCAAAGGGGAGGCCAGTCCATGCACACTGCCCAGGCCGACCTGAGCCAGAGTAATACCGGAAATGAGTGCGGCATAAGCCATATTAGCGCGCGCCTGTTTTACTTCTTCTGAATGGCTGCTGTCGTCATTGCTTTGATACCAGACTAATAAACTATCACGCACCGATTCTATACCGCTCAGAGCCAGTGCATCGGTAAAGGGATTGGCTCTGGTCGATAAATAAGACTCCATTAATTGCGTCAGGGCATCCATGCCATTTGCGGCAATAAGCGTTTTAGGGCAGCTTTCCAGCAAATCAGGATCAACAATAGCGTACTGAGGGATTAACTGCTCATCTCGAAATGATTTTTTATAACCCTGTTCACCAATATCACTCAATACTGAATTTTTAGTCGCTTCACTACCCGTGCCGGCAGTCGTGGGTACGGCAATAAAGGGAATTGCCGGGCCGGTATATTGTTTGCCTGCACCCACGCCCTCCAGATACTCCATTACCGAATCACCACTGGGTAATAAGCCGCTGATGGCTTTACCACAATCCAGAGCACTGCCGCCGCCAATTGCAACAACGCATTGAATATCCTCGACAAAGAATTGTTTAACTGTGGCATCAATGAATTCGGGTGAGGGCTCAGCAGAGATTGTGGTATGCAGCCAGTGAATCTGCTGTTGTTCTAATTGCGCGATGAGCTGCTGCCAGTGTGGACTTTGATAGAAGGAATGTGCGCCGGTGATGAGCAGAATACGCTGGCCATAAAGAGCAATTTTTTCCGGGAGAAGTTTTACGCTGCCGGAACCGAATTCAATTCGAGGAAAAAGAGATAAACTAAAAGAGTGATTTAACATGTTATTCCTGTGTGAGATGGAGTTATTCTTCCGGGATTATTACTTACTCTACCTTATCCTGTGTTATATTTCGTGTCGTTAGCAATAAAAAAATTATCGACAGACTTAGGGTTTTCTCGGATTGAAATTTATTATACTTTATGTATTATTATATTATAAAATACTAATGGGTGTTGCTTGTACAAATATGGTCTAATAGTGATTCTGCTGTCTGTTTGAAAATAGCTCCTGAAAATAAATAGATAAAAAAAATAGAGTTGTTAGATTGCAGGGTAAAAAATTGAAAAAAAGGAGAACGCATTGAAAATTTGTGTCATTGGCGGTACTGGCTTTGTAGGCACTCATCTGATCACTCGTCTGGTGAGTCAGGGACATTCGGTTAAGATCATTAGCAGAAGGCCGGAACGTCATCGCCATTTAAGAACTTTGCCGACAGTTAAGATCGTCACCATTGATTTTTTTGGTAATAAAATTTTAGAGCGTCAGGTAGATACCTATGATGTGGTGATTAATCTGGCCGGTATTCTGAACCCGTCAGGTAACAATACCTTTGAGCAAGTCCATGAAAAGGTTGCTCTTAGAGTTGCAGAGGCCGCCAGGGCTGTGGGTACTCCGAGATTATTGCACATGTGTGCCCTGAATGCCGATGAAAATGCTGCCAGCAGCTACCTGCGTTCCAAAGGCAGAGCTAAGAATAAAATTCTTGCCATGGAAGGACTTCATGTCACCACTTTTTCGCCATCGGTTATTTTTGGTGCAGGTGATGGCTTCTTTAATCTTTTTGCCCGGATGTTAAAAATTATGCCGGGCTTTTTCCCCCTGACCTGTGCCAGTGCCCGCTTTGCTCCAATTTATGTGGGTGATGTTGCGGATGCTTTTATCAATAGCATTGACCGGCCGGAAACTTACGGGAAAAATTATAATCTTTGCGGACCGGAATCCTTTTCCTTGAGAGAACTGGTAAAATATACGGCAACACAAATTAACAGTGATTGTACCATTGTGCCGTTGAATCGTTTTTTCTCAAAGCCGCTGGCAGGGCTGATGGGACTTATACCCGGAGCACCGATTACTCTGGATAATTACCATAGCATGAAAGTGGATAGTGTCTGTTCAGATTCAGCCAATAATGAATCGACTGCTGAGCTGGGTGTTCAGCTGCACAGTCTTGAAAGTATTGTGCCGAAATACCTTGCAGGTAAGGATTTTGCAGGTCAGATGGATTCTTTAAGAAAAAAA
The DNA here is from genome assembly GCA_030632625.1 of Gammaproteobacteria bacterium. Lineage (GTDB taxonomy): Bacteria > Pseudomonadota > Gammaproteobacteria > GRL18 > GRL18 > GRL18. The sequence goes on along the minus strand of DAOVUK010000056.1, from coordinate 8,041 downwards.
TCAAATCGTTAATACTTTGCCGTAATGCATAATCCTGACGAACTGAAGTGCGAGGACAGGCTCCTGGTGATGAGTGGCTATAAAGCGTGATGAAAATTTATAAAGTGGGTGGTGCTGTCAGAGACAGGCTGCTGGGTAGAAAAGTTGTCGATCATGACTATGTGGTTGTCGGTGCATCAGTAGAAGCAATGCTGACTGCAGGTTATACCCCCGTGGGTAAAGATTTTCCTGTTTTTCTACACCCAAAAACTCATGAAGAATATGCTCTGGCACGGACAGAACGCAAAGTTGCTAAGGGCTATCATGGTTTTGAATTTTATGCTGATGCCGATGTGACTCTCGAAGATGATCTGATCCGCCGGGATCTGACCATTAATGCCATTGCTGAAGATGATCAGGGGACGCTCTATGATCCCTATCATGGCATTGAAGATTTAAATAATCGTATTTTAAGACATGTTTCCCCTTCTTTTGCTGAAGATCCCCTGCGAGTACTGAGAGTGGCACGCTTTGCTGCCCGGTATGCTGATTATGGTTTTTGCATTGCCGATGAAACCCTGGCGATGATGCAGTGTCTGGTTGATCATGATGAGGTGGATGCACTGGTTGCTGAGCGTGTCTGGCAGGAAGTAGAAAAAGCACTGGCGGATGATAATCCCTGGATATTTTTTAAAGTGCTCAGACAATGTGGTGCTCTGGCGCGTCTGCTTCCCGAAATTGAACAATTATTTGGTGTGCCGCAATCCCGACAATGGCATCCTGAGATTGATACCGGAGTTCACACCATGATGGTGCTGGAACAGGCTGCGCATTTAAGCAAAGAATCGGTGGTTCGCTTTGCAGCCTTATTACATGATCTGGGAAAGGGCACAACTCCTCATGAAGAATGGCCCAGACATATTGCTCATGAATCACGTGGTGTTCCTCTGGTTAATGCCGTGTGTCAGCGCCTGAAAGTACCTAAGCATTATCGTGATCTGGCTTTATTAGTGACTGAGTTTCACTTGAATTATCATCGTATTGAAGAATTAAAAAACTCGACAATTGTTGATTTGTTGTCACGGCTGGATGCTTTTCGACGTCCGCAACGCTTTGAATTTTTTCTTCTGGCCTGTGAGGCTGATGCGAAAGGCAGAACCGGCTATGAAAATAGTTCAAATGAAAAAACTCAGCGTTTCAGAGCTTTTTTTCATGCAGCCAGCCAGGTTAATACTGCTGATATTGTTGCTCAGGGGTTTAAGGGTATCGAAATTGCTGAACAACTAAGAATCAAGCGTATTGCTGCGGTAAAAGCGTGTCGATAATCCTAGAATAATAGTATTAAACAATCTAAATACCGAGTGTGAGGTAGGGGCAGACCTATGTGTCTGCCCTTTTGTTGATTAAGCGTTATGTAAACGATAAAGCCGTGAGTCAATTGCTGATAATATTGAAGCAAATGAGGTTCTGGCCAATAAAAATGCACACATTGCACCAATGCTGTTAGCGATTTCATCGAAGTAATCAAAGCTTCGGTAGGCCGTCATTCCCTGAAGATACTCAATTAACATCCCCAGTAGAATGGCGCCTGCCAGAATTATTATCCGGCTGCTGGTTTTTTGGTACAACTGCACAAACCAGCCGACAAGAATAAAATACATGGCAAAATGAATGACTTTATCCCTGTATTCAAACGACATTATACTGATATCAGGCACCCTCAGCAGTGAACCTGCCAGAATAAAGCTGATATAGAGAACGCCGAGAATGAGCCATAAATTCCTATAATGCATATTCAAATTTAAAACCCTAAACTTTTGTTTGAGTGCTGAATGCTGAACGCTTAAATAAATAACCAGAATAACAAGGCACCGAGAAATAAGCGGTAAATTATAAAGGGCATCATACCGACACTATCCAGCAGCTTAATAAAGTAGTGAATGCAGAAATAGGCACTGACAGCAGATAAACTGGTGCCCAGAAATAAATCCAGCCAGGGAAGGTGGGTTGCAGATTGACTTAATTCAATGGTTTTCATCAGGCTGGCAGCCAGGATTAATGGAATAGAGAGTAAAAATGAAAATCGGGCTGCAGCGGTTCGACTCATGCCCATTAATAAGGCGGCTGTGATGGTAATTCCGGAACGGGATGTACCGGGGATCAAAGCCAGAGCCTGAGCAAAACCAATAAATAAAATAATTTTTAAATTAAGCTGATGCTCAGTCCGGGGTTTAATTTTGTTTGCTAATTGCTTTTGTGCACCGGCATCGGCATACCAGAGAAGCAAACCAAACAGAACTGTGGTGCAGGCTATTATGAGCGGATTGCGTAAATTTTCAGAATAATCATTGATCAGAAAGCCTGCTAATCCTGCTGGAATGGTACCAAGAATAATGCCCCAGGCGAGCAGACTATCGCCGGTATTTTGTTTTAATTGAATGGATTTTATCCAGTCTGTAAATAAGGGCTGAATATCTTTGCGAAAATACCACAGGACTGCGGTCAGAGTACCAAAATGGGTGGCCACATCAAAAGCCAGACCCTGATCACTCCAGCCAAATAGTCGCGGCACCAGAATTAAATGGGCAGAACTTGATATCGGCAGGAACTCACTCAATCCCTGAACCAGTGCCAATACAATAATGTGAATTAAATCCATACTTCTCCTGAAACATATAGCCTATAACAACAGTCCTGCTAACCTGGAATAATCCGGCAATACTTATAAACGCTGTTGAAAGTTCTGAAATTGAAATGCCGGCAATGATAGCGTTTTGCCTTTGGCAAGTAAAATAACTTTGAATAATTCTCCCATTTCTTCGGGTAAAGTCAGCATCTTTATTTGTCTTGCAACCTCAGAAAAATGCACAATATCATCCGGGTCCAGATCTTTGCTTAATTCAACCAGTCCACCGGCCATTAAAAAATGCGCCTGAGTAGTAAAACCGCAAACCTTCAGCCCTGAATCACAGGCTGCACGGGCAATACGGCTGAAATCAATGTGGGCGGTAATATCCTGCAGACCGGGCAGATAAAAAGGATCGTCATGGCGATGGTGCTGATAATGACACATTAATGTGCCCATTGAACGCTGCGGGTGATAATATTCCTTCGCCGTATAGCCATAATCCACTAATAAGACAGCACCGGCATCCAGAATGTCTGCCATGCTTTTCACCCAGTCGACTGCCTGTAGATTCACTTCAGTAATATAAGGCGCGCCGGGCTTGTCATCAAGATGCGCTAAAGATTGATGTAATGCTTTAATCTCCTGTGCAATCTTTTGCAGCCGGGGATTTTCCGGTGCATCATCCTGCCAGATAAATTGGCCTTTTTTATTGACCGACACATAACGCTCAAAAACAGAATTTTGTTCGAGTTTAAGCAGGTGTACCGGCATGGCATCCAGTAATTCATTGGCAATAATTATTCCACAGAAGGGCTTTTGGGGCAGACAGTCCAACCACTGAAAACGTTCATATAAATGGGGTATGCGGGCCTTAATGGTCTGCTGCTGACGATCGCGAAGTTCAGCACTTAATTCCAGAATCAGATATTGCTCCGGCAGTTGTGCCTGTTTTTCCAGTTCAAGTACTAACTCAACGGCCATAATTCCTGAGCCGGCACCTACTTCTAATAGAGTATGCTGACCCGTTTGCTGCATAATATGAAGACATTGCAAAGCCAGACATTGAGAAAACAGCGGAGATATTTCCGGAGCGGTAATAAAATCCCCCTGCTTGCCAAACTTTTTCAAGCCGGCACTATAGTAGCCCAGTCCCGGCGCATAAAGTGCTTTATTCATATATTCTGCGAAAGTGATCCTACCGCCATTAGCATTTATTTCATCCTCAATGAGATGCTTTAATCGATCGCTATGTGCTTTAGTTTCAGGAGATGGCTCAGGAAATGTATCGCCAGCCGGGTGTGTTTTGGGATCTATGGGCATTATAGGCTCTAAATTAACTTTTCTGACGGGCTGCTTTTCTCAGCCTTGTTTTATATTGATGGTTTATCCAGGGTAGCCATATTATGCTAAACTTATTTGCTAACATCCACTAATGCTAATAACTATATTTTAAAAGCTATATTTTAAAAGCTATATTTTAAAAGCTATGTGTTAAACGCTAAGTGTTAAACGCTATTGCCCTAAGAGAGTGACCGCAAATGGAAACAATTGACGAGATGCTGAACAATGACTTAACGGATAAAGTGGCCCTGATCACGGGGGGGGCTCAAAGAGTTGGCGCTATGACTGCACGTTTGTTACATGCAGCCGGGGCAAATATTCTGTTGCATTATCGTAATTCCCGCCAGCCGGCGCTGGCACTGCAGACAGAACTGAATGAGCAACGTGCAAACTCGGTTATTCTTATTCAGGCAGAATTACTGGATACGATTAAGCTCAAAGCGCTTATTAATAAAGGCCTGGAGCAGTGGGGAAGGCTGGATATTCTGGTTAATAATGCGTCCAGTTTTTATCCAACCCCCATGGGGACAGTGACTGAGAATGACTGGGATGATCTGATCGGCAGCAATATGAAAGCGCCCTTTTTTTTATCCCAGTTAGCAGCACCGCATTTAGAGAAACAAAAAGGCTGTATTATCAGTATTGTCGATATCCATGCGCAAAGGCCAATGCAAGGCCATAGTGTCTATAATATGGCTAAAGCGGGTTTGGCAATGTTAGTAAAAACGCTGGCCTTTGAATTGGGGCCCAATATCAGAGTGAATGGTGTTGCTCCCGGCGCAATTATGTGGCCGGCTCAGGATATGGATGATATAACCAAACAACGCATTGTCTCCAGAACGTATTTAAAACGTAAAGGTTCCGCAGAAGACATTGCCAAAACAGTCCTGTTTCTGGCGGCTAATGCCGATTATATTACCGGACAGATTATTGCCGTCGACGGCGGGCGCTCATTGTATTTGTAAAATCAGTACTGTAGAGACGTTGCATGCAACGTCTCTACTAACATTTAAGGAGAAAATTTTGACCAGAGAAATAATTGCAACAGATAAAGCGCCGCAGGCGATTGGTACTTATTCTCAGGCTGTTAAAGTGGGTAACACGGTTTATCTTTCCGGTCAGATCCCTCTGATTCCAGAAACTATGGAAATGGTGGATGGGGATATGGAAGCTCAGATTGTGCGGGTTTTTGATAATCTGACGGCTGTTGCTCAGGCTGCGGGTGGTGATTTGAATGATATTGCTAAATTGAATATTTTCCTGACAGATTTGAGTCACTTTCCTCTGGTCAATGAAGTAATGGCGCGTTATTTTTCCCAGCCTTATCCTGCCAGAGCGGCAATCGGGGTGGCTTCATTACCTAAAGATGCCGGTGTTGAAATGGATGCGGTGATGGAACTGGCTTCTTAGAAGCTTTCCACAGTATAGCGACTGACCTGTAAGGTATCACTCCAGTAATTTGCCGGCAACCCCGCTTTGTGCCTGAGGTGCTGAAAAAACGCTTCGGGCTCAGGCAGTTGTTCCCAGACGGAGGGCAGAAAAGTGCCCTGTCTGTTTTGATCCTGCAGCACCAGGCCATCAATACCAGGGCGAAGCTGGGCTAACAATGCCTGTTCTGAGTCAAACTGCATTGGGCTGGTGTCGCTCAATATTGAAATATGGTATTCAAGTGGTTCATATTCCTGTTTGTTCAGTGCTGCAAAGCGGGGATCGGAGAATGCCGCCGCATAGGCATTATGAGCGATATCATCAACCAAAGCCCGCTGAGGACTCAGGCTGCCGATACAGCCCCGCAATTCATCATTGATCTTCAGAGTGACAAACGTGGCTCGTTTTTCCTGAAGGTGTTGGGAATAATCTGCAAGAGTAAGCACTAAGGGATGCATCTGCTGCAGACCGGTCAGAATTGATTTTTTGGCAATACTCAGCAGCAGCTGGTGTTCTGCATCGGAGTACTGTTGTGACGGCTGTTTTTCAGTATCCGCTGAAGGCTCCTTTTTAGAACGGGCTGAAGGCTCTTGTGAATGCATAACTTATCCTCTTAGTAAAAGACCCATGAACCATAGCCAACCACTCTGTCTTTAGTGCCTGCCGTATCACCGGAATTACGTAAATCCAGCATCTGAACGTTTAAATGGTGCTTCTTAGCGCTTAACAGCATACCGGCAATCCCTGAGCGACCACAGGCCTGCTCATAATGAATATTCTGCGGTATGAGTTCTGCTATTGCTTCGCTGGCTGCCTGATCACTGAGCTGAGCCTGATGGTAGTCAAGATAGTGACTGAGATCCGAGCTGATCAAAAACAGAGTGTTCTGCTCCTGCCATAAGGTTTCAATCAGCTCGCTGACCTGTTGATCGTCTGTCTGACCAATCACCAGAGGAACCAGAGTAAATTCAGGTAGAATTTTTTGCAGAAATGGCAGTTGAACTTCAAGACTATGCTCCTGGCGATGGGCATCATCATATGACTGCACAAATGGCAGTTGCTCTAATTTGTCGATGATTTTTCTATCCAGAGGAATTTCTCCCAAAGGGGTTTGAAAATAATCAGCAGAACTGCTGGCTATTCCCAGTAAAGGGATTCTATGTGAAGGTCCCAATAATACCACTGTGGTGATTTGTCCGGCAAATGGAATCAGCTGGGCATAGGCACTGGCGGCGATAGGCCCGGAGTATATATAACCGGCATGCGGAACGATTAATGCCCGGGGTTTTGTCTGGATGGCGGTAATTTTTACATCGTCAAGATAAGTTTGTACAGATGAATCCAGTTGCTTAATATTGCCGGGGTAAAAACTGCCGGCGACAGCCGGAGGTCTGATATTCAGATGTAAATTCATAATTTTTAACCAGCTTAGAAAATTACAATAGGGATAGGCAAAAACATTGCCATAAGTTCTGTTCTATACTTAATGATAGAACATATTTTTCATCATGAAAGGCACATATACCCAAACAATTTAGAAATACAGGTTTCAGCAAGCCTATATGTTCGTCATAATTGTTCTCCTGCTCATAGTCTTTACTCATTTAGGGGGGTACATTGCCTTCATCTGTGCTATTCTACTTTCTTATAAAGTCAGAGTTATCATCAACTCAGAATTGGTGTACTTTTATTTGTAAACATTAGAGATTTCAAGAAATTAATTAATATGGAAACAACAGTGATTGATGTTGAGCGTCTGAAATTTTTTGCGCCTTTTCATTCCCTTAGTGATAAACAGCTTGAATTTATTGCCAGCAATGCACACATCGTTCAAATTGCTCAGGGTAAGACGCTTATTGATTTGAACTCTAATTCACCTGACAAATATCTTTTGCTTGAGGGCAGTCTGAAATTACGTGCATTTGATGACTCAGAAAGTGTGATTGATGCCGATAGTGTACGCTCTCGAAATCCTGTCGCTCAACTCAGACCCAGCCGGTATCAGGTCACAACCAATTCTCTATGTAAAATTCTGGTATTGAAAGATGATTTTCTTGATACTGCGATTGAACAGTCAGAAGTCTCATCTTCTATCAGACTTAATGAAACACTGCTTGATGAAGAGCATGAAGAAGATAGAATATTATATGAATTGATTTTGGAATTGCAGCAGGGTAATTTTGTGTTGCCCAGCCTGCCCAGTGTTGCAACACGGATTCGTGAAACCATTGCGAATGAACATTCGGGGGCTCATGAAATTGCTCAGGTTATAATGGCCGATCCTTCTATTGCGGCAAAAATTATTAAAGCGGCTAATAGTGCTTTATATCAGAGGCGTAAGAAAGCAGAAGACTGTAAAACAGCCGTTGTTGGTTTAGGGACAAAAGTGACCATACAACTCGTGACCTCTTTTGCCTTGAAAGAACTGTTCAATTCATCGAATAAACTCCTGAAAAAACGTATGGAAGTGCTTTGGGAGCACAGTATTGAAATCGCTTCAATCAGCTTTGTTCTGGCAAAACTGACGCCGGGTTTTGATGCCGAGCATGCCATGCTGGCGGGTCTGATTCATGATATTGGCAATATCGCTATTTTGAATAAAGCGGCAGAACATTCATTAATTATGGATAGTGAAGAACATCTGGACAAAGTTATACATCAGAT
>DAOVUK010000447.1 GCA_030632625.1 Gammaproteobacteria bacterium | reverse complement strand
TGCTGCAATTTCTGTTTTATCAAAACAGCACGGATTGTCACTGCAGGTGATTAATCTGGGGCTGGTGACAGAATTACCGCTTATGCCACTGGTTGAAAACCAGGTGCTTGCACGGGGTACAAAAAGTTTTTTGCAGCAACAGGCCATGAGTAAAGAGCAGTTGATACAGGTCTTTGAGGTGGCCAGAAATAAAGTTGAGCAAGCCAGAAAAAATAACTGCCGGTTATTGATAGCGGGTGAAATGGGCATTGCTAATACCAGCAGTGCCAGTGCTCTGGTTTGTGCTCTGGAGTCAATCGCACCGGAAGAATTAACCGGTTCAGGGACTGGTCTTGATGATATGGGGCTTGAACATAAAATCCATGTCATTAAAACTTCATTAAATTATCATAAAGCTCACCTGAACTCACCGCTTGAAATTTTACAGACATTGGGTGGTTTTGAAATAGCAGCACTGACGGCAACTTATATCCGCAGTGCACAACAGGGTATTATTGTCCTTATTGACGGCTTTATTTGTTCTGTAGCAGCATTGTTTGCAATCCGTCTCAATCCACAGTGTAAACCCTGGCTGATTTTTACCCATCAGTCGGCAGAACAGGGACATAAAAAAGTACTGGAAATAATTGAGGTGATACCGCTTTTGCAATTTAATCTGCGTCTGGGTGAAGGCAGCGGCGCTGCTTTGGCATATCCTTTAATTCGTTCAGCCTGTTTATTACAAAATGAAATGGCCAGTTTTTCCAGTGCTTCTGTCAGTGAAAAACTGGACTAAAATATATTATGTCTGATACTTCAATTGCTCAAGAGCCTTTAGCCCCTGATCAAAAGTCATCCACTATTATTTTATTACGGCATGGCGAGCCTTCCAGCAGCAATGCATCAGGCAGCAGTTCACAACGAATATTTCGTGGTATAACAGATGATGTACTGACTCAGAAAGGCTGGCAGCAAATGTCCAGTGCAGTTAAAAATATCAATGATATTGATATAATACTGACCTCACCTTTGAAGCGTTGTGCAGAATTTGCCAGCAAGTTATCAGATGAACACTCATTGCCCTTAGAAATAATTGATGATCTAAGAGAGATAGATTTTGGTCAATGGGATGGCAAGTCTGTACAGGATGTTGCCGAAAATGATGCTCAGCAATTAAAAAAATTCTGGCAAAACCCATTAGCAAACACACCGCCGGGTGGTGAACCCGTTGCTGATTTTCAAAAAAGAATTATTTCCTTCTGGAATGAACTGCTGATGACTCAAAGAGGAAAAAATTGTTTACTGATCCTGCATGGCGGTGTACAAAAAATGATACTGGCCGAAGTTTTGCAAATGCCAGTCCAGGCTATTCATAATATTGAAGTACCTTATGCCTGCTGTTCAACATTTCGAGTCTATTATAACGCTCAGGAATATTTCACAACACTCAAGTCGCATTTTTAATTAACGGAATTTAGGTTTAATGAAAAGTTTTTTTGACACAAAGAATCTACGTTTATTTTATATCGCTTTGAGTTTTCTGACCCGCATACCAGTACCGATAACAGGGGACGTGACCCAACGGCAAATTGGCCAGTCGATTATTTTTTACCCCCTGGTCGGTGCCTTAATGGGTTTGATTTTTTTTCTACTTACCGAGTTTATCCTGTATTTTTCAACTGATTTTTCCAGTGAGGTATTAGCGGCAATTTTATTGACGCTTTGGGTTTTAATTACCGGAGGTTTACATCTGGATGGTCTGGCTGACAGTGCTGATGCCTGGATCGGAGGGCTGAATGACCGCGACCGCACTCTGGAAATAATGAAAGATCCCTACTGCGGTCCCATTGCTGTCGCAGTGATTGTACTGCTGTTATTATTGAAATGGGTTGCTTTGAGTCAACTGCTTAAAATGGATCATTCAGCCTTTTTGATTGTTGTCCCCATGCTGTCTCGAAGTTTAATTATTGTGCTGTTTATGACGACTGTTTATGTGCGTGATTCCGGCCTTGGCACGGCTTTTTTAGAGCATATGCCTAAAGAAAATATCCTCTGGACAGTTTTATTGCTAAGTGCTGTCAGCTATCTGATTTTCGGCAGTTTATTGTCCATGCTTCTGGTTGCTTTATCAGTGGTGGCGTTACGAATCATGATGATAAAACGTATCGGCGGTATGACGGGCGATACACTTGGGGCGAGCGTTGAAATAGTAGAAGCCGTTGCGTTATTGGGACTGGTTTTCTAATTGAGTCTGGTAGTAATTTTGAGAATAAAAAATAAATGGATTTGACCTTAAGCCGCATAATTAGCAGTTTCTTATTTAGTCACTAAGGGCGTAAAGCGGCTATTTCACTAATCAGCTTAAAAGTAGATTGTCCCTTTTTTGGAAATAATAGGAAAAACTTCTTTTATATTTTCAAATCCACAAAGCTGTCATTTATAAAGTTAAAAAACAGTAAGAATTGTTCTCAAGCTTCCAGTTAGCGGCAATTTCAATAGTTTTAAAATTGTTTGAAAGAAGACTTCTGAAATAGACCCGGAGCAGAAGAAATAGTATTTATTTATTGATTAAGACATAGCTTTAAAGCGGAAGTTTTCATCAACTTCAAAAGTACCTGGAATTATTTGTTGTGAAAAATCAACTGGGATAAGGAAAGAGATTATTTTGCATTTTGACGTTTTATTAAATGCACTACTTAGCCGTTATACTAATCAGATGAAGACCTTTAGATTTTGCTTTTAAGCTTAATCTTTTTGATTGATAACCGTTTAGGTAATTAGAAATATCTTCTAATTCAACTCTTCCTTTAAAAACTTCAAATAATGCCCCTACAATAAAGCGTACCATGTAGCGTAAAAAGCCATTACTACAAATTTTAATGTAATAGATGTTTTCACCTAGCGGTGAAAAATTAGCAGAATGAATATCACAGTTGGTCACTGTTCGCACTGTCGAAACTGTTTTTTTATCTTTATTACAATAGTTTTGAAAATCATGAGTTCCAACAAATAACCGACAGGCATCTGTCATTTTCTCAAACCGTTCTTGATGTGAAAAATCATCAAGAGGATGGCCGAGTTCACAGCCAACAATATCGTTAAACACAGGATTCGTCAGCTGAGAAAGAGAAAAGTAATAATGATATTCTTTTACACTTGAAATGGTATGCGGATTAAACTGCTGGCTACAAGGCTC
>DAOVUK010000301.1 GCA_030632625.1 Gammaproteobacteria bacterium | reverse complement strand
TTTCAATTGTAGGGGCGACAATCACTGCGTGACCCATAAAGGGATTCGCCTAAATGGAATTTTGTTCCAAAATTGTGCGAATAAATTCGCCCCTACAGAAATATTTAGCCAAAAATTTAAATAATATTATTAGGTGATGAATATGAACGAGGGATAATTCTATATTGCATACATCACATACAATTCTATCTAAAAGAAGAACTGCATCCCGGACAGACGAAACAGTCTGTCCGGTGTTTATTTTTTTACCACATTCCAGCAGCAATACAATGAATTAGAAGTCCCCTTCTGCTGCACGTTCCATGATTTCAAGAATAATACTTTTTACCTTTTCTGCTTCAGCTTTTAAAACAGGTGGTAATGGTTTACCGCCATGGATCATCAGATCCATATTGAGACTGTATAACCAAAGCTTACCCGTTTTATCTTCAACCAGACTAATTCGGCAAGGCAGATAGGCAGAGAAAGCATCATTGTGATCCAGCATTTGTTTTGCTGTCAGAGAGTTACAAAACAGAAAGATTTTAATAAAACGATATTCCGCTCCTGATCGGGCTGCAATATCCTTAGATAAAGGTAATTCACCAACATTGGCAATATTTAACTCGTTGGCTATCGTTTTTAGACTATTTTCAACGTCATCTGTGCTTAAACCTTCCTCGACTGGAAAACGCCAGACCGTCGCACTGGCAGCATCTTTTGTTTCCAGTATTTTGCTAAAAAGTTCAATATAAGTATCTGCAGCACCTGGATCGAATTCACTCAGGGTATTTTTGACGCCCAGAAAAAGAATGCCGGAAGCAATGACAGCGACTAAGCCAATTAAGGCGAAGAGATTTTTAAACAAAATAATTCTCCAGTTTTTTGATTAAATTATTATAATAGGTTTTATGAAGTAAAGTTTGTTGTCAAAGCTTTGTAAATTGTTCTATCATCCTGATAGACATTTTAAGCTATTTTTAATTGCGATTTTGTGGCTTAAAACGATTGATTTAACACTATTTATTATATTTTTTAGTAATATAGCATAAAACGCGGGTATTTTTGTGTCTTTTTAAATTATTATTAATTCTGAGCGATTATTTTCTCAGGCAGTCAGTTTTTCGTCTATGTCATTTTTAAAAAGAGAGGCCGTCAATAAGTTTTTAGTATACGTTTTCTTTGGTTCATTAAAGAGCTGACGGGTTTCGCCTGTTTCAATAATCCTGCCGTCCTTCATCACCATAATACGATGTGCTACCGCTTCAATCACTTTAAGATCATGGGTAATAAACAAATAGGAAATTTTATGGCGTTCCTGCAATTCTCTGAGTAAAGCCAGTACCTGCTTTTGCACGGAGACATCCAGAGCACTGGTTGGTTCATCCAGTAAAACGAGTTTTGGCTCAAGGATCACAACCCGGGCAATGGCAATTCGCTGTCGCTGTCCACCTGAAAATTCATGAGGATAGCGCCAGAGTATATTATCTTCTAAACCTACTTCAATTAAAGCATTCTTTATTTTTTCCCGTCTTTGTTGTTTGCTTAATTGAGGAAAGTGAATCTGTAAACCTTCACCAACAATTTGTTCAATCGTCATTCTGGGTGACAAAGAAGAATAAGGATCCTGGAACACCACTTGAAATTCTTTCCTTAAGGGACGCAGTGCAGTGTGTTTTAATTGATCAATTTGTTTTTCATCAAAATAAATATCACCGCTGCAATTTTCCAGTCTCAATAAACAACGTCCCAGTGTTGATTTACCGGAACCTGATTCGCCCACAATACCTAAAGTTTCCCCTTCTCTAAGGAACAGATCGATATCGTCTACAGCTTTTACAGTATTTGTTGTACGTTTAAAAAAACCTTTGCTGGAGGTAAAATGACATTTTAAATGATGGCCTGAGAGCAGCTCTCTATTAGCCTGTAAACTGTCTGTTTCACCGTCAGGAATAACACGTTCCGGTTCACTATTGAGTAATTGAATTGTATAAGGATGTTGCGGCTTGCTGAACAGTGTTGCCACTTTGCCCTGCTCAACAATATTACCATCCTGCATGACACAAACCTGATCGGCAAAACGTTTGACCAGATTGAGATCATGAGAAATCATCAGCACCGCCATGGAAAAATCTTTTTTCAATTTTTCTAACAGCAGTAATATCTGTAACTGAACCGTCACGTCAAGAGCAGTTGTTGGTTCATCTGCAATGAGAAGTTTAGGTTCACAAGCCAGAGCCATGGCAATCATCATGCGCTGCCGCTGACCGCCTGATAAAAGATGAGGAAAGGCATCAAATCGATAGTGAGGCTCAGGAATACCCGTGAGTTCCATTAATTCAATGGCACGCTTTTTGGCTGAGGTTTTGCTCATCCCCTTGTGGACAAGCATAGGTTCCATAATTTGCGTACCCACAGTAAAAGTAGGATTGAGAGAGGTCATGGGTTCCTGAAAAATCATTGAAATCTCACTGCCGCGGACATTTTTTATTTTGCTTTCATCCGTTCCCAGTAGATTCTGGCCCTGGAAAAAAATAGAGCCTGAAGAATAATTCACTTTTTCTTCATCGTGCAAACGCAGGATTGACATTGCTGTGACTGATTTTCCAGAACCAGACTCCCCGACAAGCGCCATTGTTTCCCCTGAAGCAACTGAAAAATTAATATCACGAACAACATTAACCTCACCGGCAAGTGTATTAAAACTGACACTCAGCTCCCTTACTTCAAGCACATTATTTTCTTTTTTCATAATTTATCCGCGCCTGGTGTCCAGTGCCTCACGTAAGGCCTCACCTATAAAAATTAATAACACCAGCGTACCCACCAGTACAGAAAATGTTGTCATGGAAAGCCACCAGGCATCAATATTATCTTTGCCCTGAGACAATAACTCACCCAGACTGGGCGTAGAGGGCGGTACGCCCAGTCCCAGATAATCAAGACTGGTTAATGCCAGAATAGCACCACTGATCCGAAAAGGTAAAAATGTCAGTACCGGCACCATACTATTGGGTAAGATGTGTTTAAACATAATACCAATATTGGATACACCAATGGCGCGGGCAGCCTGAACATAATCAAGATTTCGTCCGCGTAAAAATTCAGCCCGGACATAATCCGATAAGCCCATCCAGCCGAATAATGATAAAAGAATAATAAGCAGGCCGATGCTGGGCTTAAAAATCGATGCAAATATAATTAATAGATATAATTCCGGCATGGAGCTCCAGATTTCTATCAAACGCTGGGCAACTAAATCAACCTTGCCGGCAAAGTAACCCTGAATACTACCGATAATAATGCCGATAATTACTCCGATTGTGGTCAAAATCAATGCAAAAACAACGGATAGACGAAAGCCATAGATCAGGCGGGCTAATACATCCCGCCCACGATCATCCGTACCTAAGAAGTTTTGTTCAGATGGATGCGCCGGATTTGGCAGTTCGGCAAAATAATTGATGGAATCATAGCTATAGTTATTCAGGGGATAAATGGCCCAATTGCCATTACCAGTGATCTTGTTCTTTATATAGGGATCATTATAATCCGTCATGGTCACAAAATCGCCGCCAAAACTGGTTTCAGGGTAATCATTCAACAAAGGAAAGTAATACTGCTGCTCATATTGAATAATTAACGGCTTATCATTACTGATAAATTCAGCAAATAAGCTGGTAACGAATAAAATGATGAAAATCCACAGTGAATAATAACCGCGTCGATTATTCTTAAAACGCATCCACGCCCGCTGCTGCGGTGAAAGGTTAATGAGTTGTTCATTGCTCAGATTGTTTGTCATATTTCGCCTGCTTTAGCTTCTATTAAGAGTTGCCTGAATCAAATTTAATCCGGGGATCAATCCAGACATAAGACAAATCAGTAATGAGCTTGGTAAAAAGCCCCAGCAAGGTAAACATAAACAGTGAACCTAAAACAACCGGGTAATCACGACGAACAATGGATTCATAGGATAACAGCCCCAGACCATCAAGAGAAAATATGGTCTCAATTAATAAACTTCCGGCAAAAAAAGCCGCCAGAAAACTGGCTGGAAAACCAGTAACCAATGGTATCAAAGCATTTCTAAAAACATGTCTATAGAGAACCTGATTGCTGCTTAAGCCCTTTGCTTTGGCCGTCACAACATAATTTTTGCGTATTTCTTCAAGGAAACTGTTCTTGGTCAACATGGTCATCACAGCAAAACTACCAATAACAGAGGAGATAATAGGTAAAACCATATGCCATAAATAATCTGTTATTTTACCAAACCAGCTCAATTGCTCCCAATTATCTGAGGTCAGTCCCTTAAGGGGGAAGACATCAAAAAAACTGCCTCCGCCAAATAAAACCAGCAGTAAGATAGCCAGCACAAATCCGGGAATTGCATAGCCTACTAAAACAATAGTGCTGGAAATGACATCAAACCGGGTGCCGTCCCTAACGGCCTTAGCAATCCCCAGTGGTATGCAGGTCAGATAAGTAATAAAAAATGTCCACATGCCCAAACTAATAGAAACCGGGAGTTTATCCATCATTAATTCAGTCACCGATTGATGATGATGATAGCTTTCGCCAAAATCAAAACGGATATAATTAGCCATCATGGTAAAAAAACGTTCTGTTGCTGGTTTATCAAAGCCATACAGCGCTTTAATTTCATCCAGGCGTTCTTTATCAATACCTTCCGCGCCTCGATATAATTCACTGGCCGTACTGCCCGCTTCAGTCATTTGGTCCTGACCGGTCAACTGAGCAACCAGTTGTTCCACTGGACCACCAGGCACAAATTGAGTGATGGAAAAAGTGATCAGCATGACACCAAAGAGAGTGGGTATCATTAACAGTAAACGTTTTAGTATATATTGCAGCAT
>DAOVUK010000160.1 GCA_030632625.1 Gammaproteobacteria bacterium | reverse complement strand
TGCCGCGTGCAGCAGTTCTTCAATGTTCAGTTTGCGTTGTCGAATACCCCGCCAGCCGATTGAATTTAAATAATTTTTATCAACTAACTTTCCAATTTCTGATAAGCCTTCGGGTTTATTACGATACACATAATCCAGCGTGCTGCCGGAGTCAAAACCGGTTTCATGTCCGAGCCTGACTCCCTGAGAAATCTGACCAGCGGCTTTGAGTAATAATCGAATCATTGCCCAATAGAGACCCCGAATGGAAAACGTAGATAATGGTGTTGCTAATTGATCTGCTTCAATACGAGTGAAACCTGTTTTATCAGCATTGTCCAGAACCTGTCGGCAAACAGGTTCTGCAAAGCGTTTTAAGATAAACTCCCGTGCTTTATCGATGGCAATTTTTCGTTTCAGCTCGCCTAAAGTATCATGATAAAAACCATCAAGAATATGTCTTTCTTTAACCGGACTGCCCAGACGCTCATAAAATTGATGCTGGGGTTTATGGTGTACTACCCAGTCTGAACCGGAAATTAAAAGTTGTGTCGGGACACTGATGGCTGCGGCATCATCAACCACCCGATCAGCTGCTTCATAAAGAGACAGGAGTATATTAGATGAAATGGCTCTTGAAATAAGAGGATCTGCTTCAAAAGAGGCAATACGTTCAGGATCATGGGTCAGAAATTTAGCTTTAACATAACTATTGACATAGAAATGCCCTCGTATAGCCTGCATCAATTTTATACCGGCTCGGGCAAAAGGCACATACAGTTTTACCTTGAATGCCGGCGAAGCCAGTACCATACAGCGGATTTTGGGCGCATAGTCATGTACCCAGGTAGATACCAGTACAGCACCGACGCTTTGTGCAATAACCACCATATCCTGTTCTTTAAAGCCATAGTTTAAAGAGATATGGTCAACAAAAGTTTGAATGTCATGAACCGAGGTTGCCAGACTGGGACTAAATCCCCGCTCACCGGGCGACAGGCCATGACCTCTGGCATCCCAGGCAAAACAGTCGTAGTCCTGCATGTCCAGTTCATTAACAATATGACTTATGCGTCCTGAGTGCTCATGCCCCCGGTGAAAAAGCACAACTGCACCTTTTGCTGACTTAGTTTTTGCCGGCCAGTAGCGATAAAAAAGCTCAACATTATCATGCGTGGTAAAGTGTTTTTCCTTAACTACTCTTAGTGTTTCTTTCTCTGTTGACTGAGTTGTTGTCATTGTAGTGCTTGTAATAAGAGTCGAGTTCATTGTGCTTCCTTATTATTTTTATGGCGTTATCTGACTTCTGCCAGTGCCTGTTTTGTCCTGTTGAAAATAGTTATAGAGAGAAGCAACGCTAATATCGGCATTAACCAGAACAGCCACTGCGGCATAACACCACCCATACCGAGCCATAAGCCCAGAGCGCCAAATATCAGGGCACGATCACTTTTTCCCAATGGACCGTCATAACGCCGCGAAGCACCAATTACTGGCCCAATCACTCCGGCAAATTCACTGAGCATGGCGAGGAAAATGACCAGAACAACAGTCCCTGCTGAAAAAGGGGCAATCAGAGCAAAGGGGATAAAAAGTGCAGCATCGGAAACCACATCACAAAGTTCATTGAGATAAGCACCAAGATGACTTTTTTGCTTAAACTCACGAGCAAGCATGCCGTCTACTGCGTTGAGTGCCATACGTATAAACATCCATACAGGTAAAATTAAAAAAACTGCAGGCTGCCGGGAAAATATAAACAATAGAATACCCACAGCAATGGAACCTGCTGCTGCCGCCAGAGTAACCTGATTGGCGCTAATCCCCTTTGCGGCCAACCATTTAACCATGGGCCGTAATAGCGATTGAAACCCGGGCTTGATGTCATAAAGAGTCATATTTTGTTCCTTATTGAATAAAGATAATTATCCTGGTCATCTTTAAAACCTAAGACTTAGCATTAATAAATCAGTGTTCAATTATTTCCTATTAAAAAAGGCGCTTGTTTATGAAGTACGCCTTTTAAACTATTTTTTGCAGCCGGATTCAATAAATTAAATACTGATGCAACAACAATAAAACATCGTTTAATAAAAGTCAAGAATAATTTACAAATCAATTAAGCCTTGCCAGCCAGCTGGTCTCATTAAAAAATGTAAGAAACTTTTAGAAAATGCTGACTATTGCTATTAATTGTGACAATAGTCACTTTATAACAATTGGGATAATACTAATATTTTCATATTGAATACAGGGATACCCCGATGTATTCAGAAAATAAATTAAAAGGAATATTTTATGAAAAAAACAATTATCGTCCTGTTTTTAAGTCTCATTATCAGCTCTTCATTTTTACAGGCAAGTGATATGGAATTTATGCGCAATATGGCTTATTCTAATCCTGTACCGAATTATGTGTCTGTTATTAATAAGAATGCTGATAAATTAGGTTTAAATGAAGATCAGAAAACCAAAGTAATGGCGTGGAATAAAAAGAATGGACCTGCAATGGCCGCTATGGTCAAAAGTGTGATTGATGGTGAAAAGGAAATAAAAATGGCATCAATGGAGGGTGTATCACAAGCAGAAATTTCAGCCATGTCAAATAAGTTAATGGATACTCGCAAGAAAATCATTGCAGGTAAAACAACTTGTCGTGACTATGTGATGAAAGTATTGACTGATACTCAGTGGCAGCAGTTAACAGACATAATCAAAGCAGGATAAAATATAAGCTGCCGCAATTTGCGCTTGTATCTGATTAGATAACATTTGTTTTTGTTCTTTTAAAAAGTGCTGCTGCAAGTCCTGAGTCTCTGATTCAATGCAGAGAGAGAACTGCAGCACTTTTGAACGCACCTCAGGCACCATATCGATCCCGATAGGCCTGAACTTTATCGTAATATTGTGCCATATCAGTATTATCCTGCAGGAACGCAATAAGATGTTCCAGTTTGATGATGCTCGTCACGGGTATATTGTAGTTTTTTTCAATTTCAGCAATTGCCGAAACATCACCTTTACCCAATTCCTGACGATCCAGTGCAATCACTACACCTGCAGGTGTTGCATTGGCCTGATTAATGAGCTCAATTGATTCCCGGACTGAAGTGCCGGCAGAAATTACGTCATCAATAATCATGACCCTGCCCTGAAGAGCTGAACCCACTATGGTGCCGCCTTCACCATGGTCTTTTGCTTCTTTACGATTAAAACTATAAGGCAGATCTCTGTCGTGCTCATCAGCCAGAGCGATGGAACAGGTGGATGCCAGGGGGATGCCCTTGTAGGCCGGGCCAAAGAGCATATCGAAATCAATTTGCTTATCCATCAGGGCACTGGCATAAAAACGACCTAATTTTGCCAGAGAGCCGCCCGTATCAAACAGTCCGCTATTAAAGAAGTAAGGACTGATGCGCCCGGATTTCAGAGTAAATTCGCCAAATCGGAGTACCCCTTTGTTAATGGCAAATTCAATAAAAGCTCGTTGATAATCTTGCATTTTCTGGCCTGTTTTTCTAGACAGTTAATTAGCTCAGGGCTAGGACTGGTTCATATGTGAATGAATTATACCTCAGATTAGGTTATAATTATGCCCTTCTTTTTAACAAAGAGTCGTCAACAGATCTATAAAAAAGAGTCGTCAACAAGAGCCATAAAAAAGAGTTATCAATAAATTTATTATGAAAGTTATTTCTGTCAATTTAAATGGTATACGTGCTGCTGCAAAAAAAGGTTTTTTTGACTGGATGCAGGAACAGTCACCTGATATTGTTTGTATCCAGGAAACCAAGGCACAGATCGATCAGCTGGATGCGCCTGTTTTTTCCCCACCCGGATATTTTCGTTATTTTTTCGATGCAGAGAAAAAGGGCTATAGCGGCACCGCAATTTATTCTAAAAAAGAACCCGATGTTATAAGCACAGGGCTGGGCTGGGATATCGCTGATACAGAAGGCCGTTATATTCAGGCTGATTTTGGTGATTTGAGTATTGCCTCTTTATATCTGCCTTCAGGCTCTTCTAAGGATGAACGCCAGTTATTAAAGATGGAATTCCTGGAAAAAATAAGTCCCTTGCTCAAAGAAATGGCACAGAGTTCTCGTCAATATATTGTCTGCGGCGACTGGAATATTGTGCATAAGAAAATTGATATCAAAAACTTTAATGGCAATAAAAATCGCTCCGGCTGTTTGCCTGAAGAACGTGCCTGGCTGGATCAGCTCTTTGGCGATCCTCCTTCTGATGATGCGATAGGTCTTTGTGATGCTTTTCGGGTTCTGAATAAGGAAGAACATCAGTATACCTGGTGGTCAAATCGTGGTCAGGCATGGGCAAATAACACCGGGTGGCGTATTGATTATCAGGTTATTTCACCAGCGCTTGCGCCATTACTGAAGTCCACTTCTATCTATAAAGAACAGCGTTTTTCTGATCATGCGCCGCTCATTATGACTTATGATCGAGCTTTATAAGAATGAGTGCTAAAAACAAATTAATATTAAGGATAGAGTGAACTGAATGCCTGTTGAAATATCTTATCTGACGGCTTTTATTGCCGGATTGCTTGGCGGCGTTCACTGTCTTGGCATGTGCGGCGGCATTGTCGGCGCTTTAACGTTTGGCATTAAAAAGGAAAGTTCTTTCTCTGCTGACGGATCTTTCTCCGCTAATGGCTCTTCTCCTGCTAATGGCTCTTCTCCTGCTAATGGCTCCTCACCAGCTAATGGCTCTTTATCAACCAGAAGCACGTTTCCCTATCTGATTGCTTATAATAGCGGGCGCATAATGAGCTATACCCTGGCTGGTATTTTAGTCGGTGGGATTAGTATGCTTGCTTCAAATCTGCCGGTTTTACATAATATTCAATTTGCTCTGCAAATTTTTGCTGCATTGTTTATGATCGCTTTAGGTCTGTATATCGGCGGCTGGTGGTTTGGTTTACGGAAAATAGAAAAAGCAGGCGGCATACTCTGGAAACGAATTGAGCCCATTAGTCGTCAGTTTATTCCGGTCAAGTCACCCTTTCAGGCTTTAATTCTGGGTTCATTATGGGGCTGGCTGCCCTGCGGTCTGGTTTATACTATTCTGATCTGGTCTATTTCGACGGGTAGTGCGATTGAAGGCGGCTTATTAATGCTCAGCTTTGGTCTGGGCACCTTGCCTCTGTTATTGGCAATGGGTGTTTTTGCCACCAGCCTGTCCAGTTTTATTCGAAAAAACTGGGTTCGTGCTCTGGCTGGCGGCATTATCATCGCATTTGGGGTATTTTCTCTATTTAATATCAGTCTGCGTCTGCAGGCCTGAGATAAAGAAAACTTTCCGGGCTATTAGCTCAATCAACAAAAAACTCAGAATTGTTTACTGAATTTAATTTCATATTTTTCATTACTGCCCTCAGGAACTATATCAATATTAAAATTAACAGTTTCCTTGCTTTGTATTCCGATCTGAGCAATATAATAGACAGCGATACCTTCTTTTATTTCTCTAAACTCTAAGGCTCTGCTCTGCCCCATCAGGTTTTTTAAATTACCTGTCACTTTGGATTTAACGCCAGTCGGCACACCTGCCGCTTTTTCCATGACTGAAATATTTATCATGGCGTAATTCTTACTGCGTTTCAAACCATATTGCTTGGTCATCTGTGAAGGTAATGAATCAGTCGGAAAAGCATTATAATAAACAATGTGTTCGGCATATTCTTTAGAATTCTCAGCCTGTGAAACAGCCCCTATTACTAAAAAAAAGAACGTTAATGACAAGATAAGTGTATATTTTAGGTTTTTCATAAGTTTTCTCCGATTAACTCATTGTTTTATTATGTTCTAGAGTAGATGCTTTTTTAATAATACGCAATGCGTATTTTCCGAAAAAGAGAAATTATATGAATATTCCAGGATAATGGTTCTTCACTAGGAATCGTAGTTTTCCAGATATCAGCAAAACGACCTTAGCGGACAAAGTCCTCAGTTGTATGTTTCTATGTTTTTAAGTTTTTATGTTCAAAGCAAGAGATAAAGAACATGGGCTCAGCCATAAAGCTTAAGAACTGGTTTTGACTTTTCTTTTGACATATAACTTACAACTTATAAACATAAAAACTGTCCGCTTCGGTAGTGAAGCAGAATATAAAGTACGCAATCCGGTGAATAATCAAAACAATTAAACAAAACGCAACTTGATTAAGCTTTTTTAGGACGTGCCGCACGTTTACGTTCATTTTCAGTCAGCATACGCTTACGAATTCGAACACTAGTCGGTGTTACTTCAACCAGTTCATCTTCATCAATGAATTCCAGCGCCTGTTCAAGCGCCATCTTAATCGGCGTTGTCAACGTCACGGCTTCATCGGTTCCAGAGGCACGCACATTAGTTAACTGTTTGGCTTTGAGTGCATTGACCACTAAATCATTACTGCGTGAGTGGATACCAATAATCATACCTTCATAGATATCAACACCACTGCCGATAAACAGACGACCACGGTCCTGCAGGTTGAACAAACCAAAAGCAACAGATGCTCCCTGAGCATTACTGATTAATACACCTTTATCACGCCCGGCAAAGTCACCGGGAACCATTGGGCCATAATGAGAGAAGTTATGATAAAACAAACCGCTGCCCGATGTCTGGGTCATAAATTCGGTCTGAAAACCAATTAATCCTCTTGATGGAACGATATATTCCAGTCTTACCCGACCTTTACCATCGGGCACCATATTCTTCAGTTCGCCTTTTACTTCACCCATTTTTTCCATGATACTGCCCTGATGTTGATCTTCAACATCCAGCATCACTTCTTCAAATGGCTCACTCATCACACCATCAACTTCTTTGGTGATCACTTCCGGTCTGGAAACACCCAGTTCAAAGCCTTCACGGCGCATATTTTCAATCAGAATACCCAGGTGCAGTTCACCACGTCCTGAGACTTTGAATTTATCCGGATCTTCAGTCTGCTCAACTCGCAGTGCAACATTATGCAGCAATTCTTTTTCCAGACGATCTTTAATCTGACGAGAGGTCACAAATTTACCTTCACGACCCGCAAAAGGTGAGTTGTTGACCTGGAAAGTCATCGT
>DAOVUK010000528.1 GCA_030632625.1 Gammaproteobacteria bacterium | reverse complement strand
CATGCAGAAAAAATGGAATCCATAGGTCGTTTATCAGCAGGTGTTGCCCATGAAGTTAAAAATCCATTAGCCATTTTACAAATGAGTGTGGATTATTTAAAAGGCGAAGACAATGATGAAACAATTGCCAGCATATTAGATGATATGGAAGATGCGATTGTCAGAGCCGATAAAGTGATTAAAGGTTTACTGGATTTTTCCAGAGAAAAAGAATTACAGGTCGCTCAGGGCAATATTAATGAAGTAATTGAAAAATCGCTGAGATTGGTAGAACATGAGTTGAAACAGCGTAATATCCAGTTACAGACATCGCTGGCTGATAATTTGCCTGAGCTGGCAATGGATAGAAACCGGCTGCAGCAGGTTTTTATCAATTTATTTATCAATGCAGCCCAGGCCATTGGCAGCCCAGGTGAAAAAATTTCTGCTAAACAAAACAGAGCTCAGATAAAGGTCAGTTCCAGTCTGAGTAAAATAGAAGATCCACGGCTTATAGAAAAAAGTGAAGGTCAGTTTTCTTTATCTCAGAAGGTTATTGTTATTGAGATTTTGGATACAGGTTGCGGACTGGATAAGAAAAATGAAAAAGAGGTATTTGAACCCTTTTTTACCACAAAACCCGCAGGCGAAGGTACTGGTCTGGGGTTGTCCGTATCAAAAACAATAATAGGACTTCATCATGGTATGATTACTATGAAAAACCGAACAGATAATGTGAAACCTGATGTTGAAACAAAAGGTGTTGAAGTTAAAATATACTTTGCAATTAATGGAGAACAGGGCAAATGACAAAAAAAATACTGGTTGTGGATGATGAAGTCGTATTAACAAAAATGGTTAAAATGAATCTGGAACGAACCGGTAATTATGAGGTTAGAACAGAAAATGAAGGCAGTAAAGCACTCCAGGCTGCACGGGACTTTAAACCGGATTTAATTTTTATGGATGTCATGATGCCGGATATGAGTGGTGATGAAGCGATTGCTGAAATTCGTGACGATCCAAATTTATCTTCAATTCCCTATGTTTTTATGACGGCCATTGTAAGCAAAGCAGAAACAGAAGAAATGGGCAGCACTATTGGTGGTAATGAGTTTTTAGCAAAGCCTGTTAAGACCAAAGAAATTGTTGCAACAATAGAACGCATTCTGGCAAACAATCAATAGGCTAATAAAAATTCGAAAAAAAAGCAATGCAAATAAACAATTGGCTGGTATATATTATTTTATGTAGTGACAGCTCACTTTATACGGGCATTACAACGGATATAGAAAGACGCTTTGCTGAACATAAAAATAAAAAAGGCGCAAAATATTTTTATGGTCGAGCTCCGGAAAAAATCGTTTTCCTCGAAGAAGGACATAACCGCAGTACGGCTAGTAAGCGTGAATATGAAATCAAAACTTATAGTAAGTTGAAAAAAATAACTCTTATTAATAGCGTTAAGACTGGGTAAAATTAAATATTAGCTACAGGATTAGTTTTAATAGTTTATCATCACTTTCTCAGAGAGTCAGTTCAATGCTTGTATTAACTTGATGAATTTTATTCAATTATCAAAACGCCTATTTATTTGCGGCTGTGTTTTTCTTTGCTGTTCGTACGGGGTATCTGCTGACACTATCTATCAATGGACCGATCCATGGGGACAAGTCAAATATAGTAAAACACAAGTTCAGGGATCAATGCTTTCTGAACTGACTGAACTTCCAGAATCACAGGTATCTACTGAACAGCGGAAGCAGGAGGCTATGTTGAATAAAAT
>DAOVUK010000326.1 GCA_030632625.1 Gammaproteobacteria bacterium | reverse complement strand
GTTATCAGGGGGACTGATCAAATAATAGGTTTTATGTTTACATTTTATCGTAGGTTGTGGGTGAATTTTACGAACCCCAACAGTTTCAGCAAGATACAAGTTGGGGTTCGTAAAACTCACCCGCAACCTACAAAAGTGTAAAGCAGAATTGGTCTGTCCCGTCTTTTTCAACAAGAACAGGGCTACTAATACTCAGAGCATCAGCAACATCCGAAAAAAGAGTCGGTTCAAATGGTGGCATTATGATCTGTTCAGCTGAAGTTTGAATTTATCGGTTGCAATTTTACGATTAAACCGATCAAAAATAATAACTTCTGCATTGGTTGGAATTTGTGTTGAACCTTCCAGATAGGATATTTCTGAATCTGAAGGACTCCATTTAACCCCTAATCGCCTCAAGGCTTCCTTGGCAACCTGGATAAAACCGCCTTTGGCTGTAAACATCGGTTTTCCCGTCAGTCGGTTTGTACGTGCTTTAGCATAAAGACCATAACCGATTTTAATCAGTTTTCCTTCTGCTGTTAAATTGCGTAAAGCTCTGCCAACTTGATCATAGCCTCCCAGCTCCTCAAAATCAGAGCGCATGAATACCAACCGACGAGAGTGTTTAATTTTATCACTGATTTTTGATTTGAGGCTTATGCGTTTCATGATTGCACTGTTAGTGTTAAGTTCAAGCTAGCTTTAATCTAACAAAAATACGACAAAAAGTCAATAAAAACAACAACCAACAGAAACAACATAATTACACATAACATACTGATAATAAATATAAAAATAAAATATATTTGTCGTATTTGTGTTATCAACAGATAATGAAACAAATGATATGACATCATAATTAATAATAATTTTAATTCAGGTGTTATTTCACTTGTTTCATATTTTTCAACATCTGTTGAAACGACCTGTTTTAATGAAACACAATCTAGAATTAGCAGTCTTTCACAGCAAACAGATAATTATGAAACAGTAAGACAGATATTTACTTACTCCAGAAACAAGTAACCCGTCTGTTTGAGGATATATTCTACAGAGTAAAATACATAGCCTTGACGGGTTTTGTTATGGTAAATATATCATATTTTTTTCTTTTACTGTCAGTTTAGCCAAATTTTATGCAACTTCACTTAATTCTCAATTCACATACTTTTGCTCGACCAACCGCTTGAATCAATATGCTGAAATTTACCATAAGCTTCTTTGTCAACATTTTCTAACCCCGGTAATTGTATTCCACAAAAAGGACAGTGAGTGATCTCCAGCATCGTCGTCCATATAGATTCACCCTCTGTTTCTAAATAATGATTTTCTTCAAGATCGGATTCGGTTGCTTCTCTTTGTATATACAGTTTCCAGGCAGGTTCCCCATCATCTGAAAACTCAATGTAAACACCCTTATCAGGAAGATGTTCACACTCATGCTCATTAAAATTTTCACTCATAATAAATACACAACCTTTTTAGATATCTTGATTTTAATTTACATTACTTCTCTTCTGATTGATCAAAAAGCTCCATTTTAAAGTTAAATCCCATATAGGTGGCCACCATTTTCCCAAACTCATCCCATGAGATTTCATGGCCATCAATAATCACCACCGGAGTACTGCCATCATCAATATCACTGGTAATATGTCCCCTGACAATAGCATTCCGAGTAATACTGTATTCAGGCCATGAAGTCAGCTCATTTGGTTCAATATGTTTCTGCTCAAGAGCACGTTTCATTTTTTCATAGAGCGACTGATATAAACTCAATATATCGTCTTTAGTACGACCAATGACCTGGAACTGATAACCTGCTTTATCCCCTTCCATTTCTTCAAATGCTTCCATTGCCACTTTGTCACCTAAAAGTCGGGTATGAAAAGTAAATGTATGTTCAGCACCATCTTTATCAGACAAATTGATTGGCTCAAAACCCACATTTTCAAAATTAATATCATGATGCTCTGACATGACTTCATTGTAGCAATTCATACATAAATGCTGATAGTCATCACCTATTTTAAGGTGGATACTATTATGTGCTCGTAATGCTTCTTTACATGAGTCGCATGTACTATTCATGAGTTAGATCCTTACTTTTAGTAAATTTCTCTGTGTTGATATTAATGCTTTTCCGATAAAAGATCATCCAGTGTCAAGTCATAGGATGAGACAAAGACATCCATAAAATAAGCAATTTCAGGTGCCTGAAAGCTTTCCAGTTTCTTTGTAATATCTTGAATGGCAATAGAGAACTCCTTATTACCATTACTTATTTCATAGCGACACTTTAGATAAGCAGACAAGGTGTCCGCCATTTTGATAATATTTCTGGCTTCTTGATCCAGAGCCTCTTCATCAACAAACTGTTTATAGGTCGGCTGCAATTCATCAGGAAGTAATTTCACCAGTTCACTGACGGCTTGACGTTCTATTTTATGATAAGAATCCCTGATCATAGATGAATGGTATTTAACTGGTGTCGGCAAATCCCCTGTTATCACCTCACTGGCATCATGGTAAAGAGCAGCTGTGGCAATAAAATTGGCATCCACATTACCATCAAAGTAGTGGTTTTTAATTAAGGCCAGAGCATGGGCAATGGTAGCAACCTCCCAGGAATGCTCCATAACATTTTCTGGTTCTAAGTTGCGTTTCAGACCCCACCGTTTGATCCAGCGAAGGCGACTCAAATAGGCGAAGAATTTACTTTGCATAAAATTTATCCTTTCCTTTTAGCTTCTTATTAAATTTTTTATAGCTCATCAGATCATTTTATTTACTCAAGCTTACGTTTTTTATCGTGACGATAATTAATTTTACTGCAGATATTGATATTTCTAAAAATCAAAGAGACACATTGAATAATTTTCAAATAGAAATCAACCACAACTGACTTATGTTAAGTGGTATTAACATAAGACTGTTTTATTAAGAGATAAATGTGACATAAGTTAATCAGTTTGAAATTCACAATTCAACGTAATGAAACTCATAAAACGAGACTATGAACAAATGTTTGAAAAAGCACCGTTTGCAAGTATTTTTAAATCCACTGGACTTAACTCAATTTCCAAACCTCTACGACCTGCACTGACAAGAATAGTCTCAAACGCTTGAGCAGAGCCATCAATAAATGTTTTGAGCTTCTTCTTTTGACCCAAAGGGCTAACACCTCCAAGTACATAGCCAGTTGAGCGTTGAACATCTGCTTTATTTGCCATTTCGGCTTTTTTGGCTCCCGCTGCTTTTGCCATTAACTTTAAGCTCAACATTGAAGATACAGGGACAACAGCGACTGCAAGTTCTTTGTTATCAATATTGACCACTAGGGTTTTAAAAACCCTTTCTTCGGAAAACCCCAGCTTTTCTGCCGCTTCTAAACCATAGGATTCAGATGCAGGATCATGTTCATATCCACGGATCTTGTAGCTGATCTTGTTTTTCTTAGCGATATTGATTGCAGGAGTCATTGGGGTGGCTATTTCTGATAATAAGGATAATCCGTATAACCCTGCTCTGCTCCACCATAGAAGGTCTCTCGATCAGGCTCATTGAGGGGCCATCCCTGCTCAAGACGAGCGGGTAAATCTGGATTAGCAATGAATGGCATGCCAAAGGCCACTAAATCGGCAATACCCTGGTCGATCGCATTTTTAGCTCGTTCAGCATCATACCCGCCACATAATATAATGGTGCCACTGAATACATCACGGATTTTGGGAATTAAACCTTCTGGGATCGAAGGCAGACCGAAAGTGCCCTGATCATTAATATGAAGAAATGCTATACCTCGTTTATTTAATTCATGGGAAAGAAAGGTAAAGGTGGCTTCCATTTCTGGATCTTCAGGAATGTCATTAAAACGCCCATTTGGTGAAATACGCACACCGGTTCGCTTTGCACCAATAGCATCAGAAACGGCATCCACTACTTCCAGTAAAAAGCGACAACGGTTTTCAATGCTTCCACTATATTCATCTTGACGGGTATTGGTGATGGAATTAAGAAACTCATCAAACAAATAACCATTAGCACCATGAATTTCAACGCCATCAAGTCCTGCTTGCGTGGCATTCAACGCCGCATGAACACACTCATCTTTAATCCGGTGAATACCGTCTCCATCAATCTCTATTGGCTGGCTAGTTGAGACATTCCCAGGATTACCCTCATCATCAAAAGCAAAACAAACAGTATCACTACTCAATTCATCGGTTGGCCCTTCTGGAGCACCCGCATCGGGCTGTAAACTGCTATGAGAAATACGACCCACGTGCCAGATTTGCATAAAGAGTTTACCACCGGCTTGATGTACAGCATTACAGATCTGTGCCCATCCATCCATTTGCTGTTGGGTATAAATACCCGGGGTCCATAGGTAGCCTCTGGCTTTAGGGGAAACTGGAGTACCTTCAGTAATAATTAAACCTGCTGTTGCCCTTTGCGCATAATAGCTTGCCATCAGCGCGGTAGGTATATCGCCTTCTCCAGCTCGACAGCGTGTCATCGGAGCC
>DAOVUK010000473.1 GCA_030632625.1 Gammaproteobacteria bacterium | reverse complement strand
TTGCTTTTTCCATTTTTTTCAGCTTTTTATCCCATCTTTTAAAGCGTTTGCGACAGTAGGCCAATAACTCATTATAAGTTTTAAAATAAAGTTCAAAGCTCTCTTCAGCGGGAGAATCATATTCACAATAATCATTTGCATAGTCACGACAAATATCAGGACGCTGATTATAAATCCCGCAGTCACCATTTTCTTTAAGATGCTCACAGGGTGTAATAAACATCAGAAACCAGCCGTCTTCATCTTTATAGAACTCAACATTAGCATGGGAAATCTGCCAGAGCATCAACTGGAAGTCATCTTTCTTTCTGGGGCTGTCTATTTGCTGGGTCACATATTGGCAGCACTTAGTGCCCGAACAATGACTGCATTTGTTTTCCGGTGTAATTGTAATTTGATTCATATCTGAACATTAATTTCTTATGGTATACTGCAATAAATAAGGTTTATATCTTACTTATAGTCAACTTACAATAAATAACTTATGAAACAGTACTCATTTTCAACCGTCAGGCAATCAAAAGATTTTTATTCCGCCGCAGTTCGCTTTAGTCTGGGGCTGATCATTGGGCTTTATGTCTGGCTGGGTATGTCCAGCGGTGACTTTACTCTGACTCATAGCCAGTATTTTACCTTTGCGGCCTTTTTCTTTGTCATCACTATTATTCTTGGTATTGATATTTTTCGTCAGCCTGACTGCAATATTCGCCGCTATATCACATTAACCTTTGATATTAGCTGTACGTCATATACCATCACGCTTACCGGCGGCGGCAGCAGTGAATTTCTGCTGATCTATATCTGGCTATATATCGCCTATGGAGCCCGGTATGGTTCATCTTATTTACTCACTGCGGTCATACTGGTTGTGCTGCAATATAATTTTGTCCTGTTCCTTGATAATGCCTGGTCCAATAGTCTGTTAGGTTCTTCTGCACAACTTTTTGTGCTTATCACCATGCCTCTTTATCTGCATTCGATGCTCAGACAGTTACGTGAAGCAAAAAAAGCAGCTGAGCAGGCAACCCGGGCCAAAAGCAGTTTTCTTGCCACCATGAGTCATGAAATACGTACCCCAATGAGCGGCATTATCGGCACCGCCCATCTATTACAAAAAACCAGTCAAACTAAGGAGCAAAGGGAATACACCAGCGCACTACTGGATGCTTCAAAATCCCTGCATGCACTCATTGATGATATTCTTGATTTCTCAAAAATTGAAGCCAATAAGCTGCAGCTGCAGCACTGTGCGTTTGACTTACACCAAACAATTAACGAGGTTATCGCAGTACTTTCTCCTAATGCTGAATATCATTCTTTAGATTTTATTGTCTATATTGACCCGCATCTGCCGAAATTTGTTATTGGAGACAGTCAGCGCGTCAGGCAAATTTTATTTAATCTGCTGGGAAATGCCATTAAATTTACCGAAAAAGGTGAAGTGATACTAAAAGTCTCATCAAAAAAGCTTTCAGTCTCTTCTAAGGAGAACATTACTTTGTGCTTTGACATTATTGACACCGGCATCGGTATTAGTAAAGAGCATCAGGAAAAGATTTTTGACAGCTTTACCCAGGCTGAAAATCCGCAAACGCTTAAATTCGGCGGTACTGGTTTAGGCACCACCATTTCTAAGCAGTTAGTTGAAATTATGGATGGCACCATTGGTGTCGACAGTGAACCGGGTAAGGGCAGTCATTTCTGGTTTACACTGACATTGCCCATTGAAACACAGGGCAATATTAAAGAGCGCTATAAGCATCAGTTTGCCGATAAACGCGTTGCTATTGTCTCCTGTAAAAAAGCACTCTTTGAAACTCTGGAAAGCTATTGTGATTATTTCGGTTTTACCGTGGATCGCTTCTATTCCGAATCAGAATTACTTAATGGTCTGCAGCAGGCCGTTAAACATCATGATCCCTTCGAGCTGGTTATCTTATCTTCGAGACAAAGCCAGACTCCGTTAATAACAGCACAAAAAATAAATGAACTGGATTTTGGCCAATACTCTGTACCCAAAAAAGTATTTTTGAGCTATTTAAGCAAACGTCAGGAACTGCAGCAGCTGGGAGGTTCTCTATTTGATGCTTATATTACCAAGCCCATTAACTTTGAACGATTCGGTGATGAGCTGTCAGAGCTGCTGAGTCCTGAAACTGTTCAAATAGAAAAGAACTCCTGCTGTCAATTCGACAATGTTTCTCTGAAGATACTGATTGCTGAAGATGAAGACATTAATGCTATGGTACTAACGAGTTTTCTGCAAGACGCAGGTCATCAGACCAAACGGGTTCTCAATGGTGCTCAGGCAGTAGATGAGCTGTCCAAAAACGCTTATGATATTATCTTTATGGATATGCGTATGCCGGAAATGAATGGCCTGGATGCAACTATCGCATGGCGGGAGTGTGAAGCAGAAAATCTGCATATTCCTATTATTGCCCTGACGGCAAATGCCACAACGGGTGACCGTGAAGCCTGTCTGAAAGCGGGTATGGATGATTTCATCACCAAACCGATCAGTCCCGGGCAATTATCCAGTGCCATAAAAAAGCACTACTCACCGCCCGGGTAAATTTAGAATTCTTCATATTTTTTCGTACTTTTGTCGGTTTACTACCATTGCTGCCGTTCGGATAAATATTTGCTTTTGTATCTGGGGAACGACTGCCGGGTAGACTGGTTCATCTGACTGGGGACGCTCAAGCCCATCCCTGGGTCGCTTAAGAATGACATCCATGTCATTCAATACCCCATTCAGACGAACCAGTCCACCCAACAGTCTCTACGGTATTTATCCTCACTCACGCT
>DAOVUK010000039.1 GCA_030632625.1 Gammaproteobacteria bacterium | reverse complement strand
ATCAAATTGTCATTGGCTGAAAAACGCCAATGACAATTTGACCGTTCATGCCGACGTTATATCTCAAAAATTCAAGTCCATACTCATTTACCTGACCAACCAGTCAAATTAAATTTTTTTTAAAGTTTGCAATCATTATGTGATTGCAAACTCAGCATTTTGTGCTAATATTACTTGTATGAATAACAAGCACAGAAAAACTCTTCAGGTAATTTTCACTGATCCTGTTAATGGCAATTTGGAATGGAGAAAAATAGAAGCCTTGTTTATCGCTTTAGGGGCAGAAAAAGACGAAGGGAATGGTTCTGCTGTAACTTTTATTCTTAATGATAAACGTGCAGATTTTCACCGTCCTCATCCAAACAAAGAGGCTCTGAGATATAGAATAAAATCAGCACGTGAATTTTTGGAAAAAGCTGGTATCACACAATGAATATGATGAAATACAAAAATTACATAGCACGAATTGAATTTGATGAAGATGATCGTATCTTTGTTGGTCGTTTAGCTGGCATTGATGATATTGTTTCATTTCATGGTTCCAATGTTGATGATCTTGAAACAGCATTTCATGAATCAGTTGAGCATTATCTTGAGGTTAGTGAACGAACAGGTAGACCAGCACAAAAACCTTATTCTGGAAATTTAATGCTACGTATTAATCCAGATATTCATGCTGCAGTTGCAACAGCATCAAAAGTTCAAGGAAAAAGTATTAATCAATGGGTTGCTGAGGTTCTTGATAAAGCAGTCCATATTTAACCGTCTCTAATTCAAATAAAATATAATCGGGTAGCCGTGGGTTTCTCTCCCACAGCCCCACACCACCCATCATGCGGGTCCGCAATGGGCGGTTCACTAACCGTAATGAATTGCCACCCATCTCTCTTTAATAGAGATGAGTCCTAAATCCTTCAGGTATTTATTAGAGAGTCCTTTATTAATCCCTTCTGTTTTAGAACTATGCCAATAGCTCTTGCTGGAGATGCCACAGAAAACAGCTAGCTTTTCTTTCACTCCCAGCCTTAACAGGCTCCTTACCTCCCCTCATGGGGCCTACTTTTGGTGGTTTTGACTTTACGCCATTGTTTCCAATAGCACTGTCGTATTCGCCGTCTTATCCAGCTATCGAGTTCGACACACAACTGGTACTGATCAGCAATGCCACCAAAAGTAGGCGCTTTAGGCGAAGTAATGGATCCATCCTGTCAGGTATTGGTTCAATTCCTTGATCCGGGTTTCCATAGATATCCCTTTTGTGCGCTTCGTCAATCGTCTTACATTCCATTGAAATTGATTCAGTGCCTTAGGGTGCCAAACCAGCCACTTTCCTTTGAAGCTGAAACCGAGGAATTTACTTTCCTTAATCGGGACAACCTGACTTTTCTGTTCATTAACCTGCAATTTCAGCTGTTTCTGAACATAGTTTGTCACGCTATTTAAGACCCTTTCTCCGGCTCTTTGGCTGCGAACTAAAATGATGAAGTCATCCGCATATCTTGCAAACCGATGACCTCTTCGTTCCAGTTCTTTATCCAGTTCATCAAGAACAATATTTGATAAAAGTGGCGATAACGGGCTTCCCTGCGGTACGCCGATCCTACTTTCAAAGTATTGTCCATCTGAATCCATGATACCTGCACGCAAGTATTTTCCAAGCAGTTGCATCAGGGCTTTGTCTTTTATTTTAAGTCCCAGTTTACTCATGAGATAATCATGGTCAACCCGGTCAAAGAACTTAGACAAGTCCACATCCACAGCTATCTTTCGACCTTCAGATATGCTTTTACGCACCTGTTCTATTGCCATATGCTGAGATCTTTCTGGTCTGAATCCATAGCTGAATTCAGAAAAGTCAGGCTCATACATCGGTGACAGTACTTGTGCAATGGATTGCATAATCCATCGATCTAAGATAATTGGAATTCCCAACAGCCGTTCCCCACCATCCGGCTTGCGGATAATGGCTCGTCTCACTGCGGTGGGTTGATAACGTCCATCACGCAAACTGGGAAGAATAATATCCTGCCAGTATTCCTTGATAAAATCAGGGAATTGCTCAATGGTCATGCCATCAATACCCGGTGCACCTTTATTACTCCGAACCCGTTTCCAGGCTCTATGGAGGTTTTGTGGTAATAATACCTGTTCTAATAACTTTCCTTGAAACAAGAAGTCATTTAAGGCGGGTTCTCTGCCTGTACGCTGAATTTCATCATCTCTGCTCTGAGATTGCGATGCATTCAAGTAAGTCATCACTCACTCCTCTGGTTAAATGTTCAGTCCTTTGCCTAAAGCACCTACTGTTGGCGCCGTGTCCTGACGATTAAATCAGGCATTTGGCTACAATGACCTCGGCTGACTTCTGTACAATCACCGTCCCAGTCTCCTGAAAAGGCGCTACAACACGGATTCATAAGCTTTATCGAGTTTTGTGTCCCTGTGGCTCAGGCTCCTGCCAGTGATAGCGCTGCCAGGCCGAGGCGTTTAAACGGCAATCCTCACGTACCGTGGTTTAACTTATGGTGCTGCTGCAATGTTGTACAGATCTCCCCGGATAAGAACATAAACTTTCACGACACAACCACATCCTTTACCCTACCCGTTGAATCACACGGTTTCGTCTTCTGGTGCAAACTCACCTTCAGGCCAGGCCTTATAGGATGTTTTTGTCCATTGGCTCATCGTTTTGCATTGGGCTTCCTTCGGACAGCTCCTCGCGGATTTGCCCTTGCCTTCTGCTAGTAGTTGTCGCTAAAATGGTTGGATACAATTTACATAGCGGTGATCCTCCTACAGGGGACTTTCACCCCATTAGTTTATGCCCATGACGGGCGTACACAAGAAAATGCATCGGAGGCAAAAAGACGCCCCGATGATTTTGGCGTTGTGCTTGCAAAATTCCATATTCCTTTCTCTTATTCTTGATTTATGTATATCTACATGATATACATTGCTCATGACTCATAAAATACTAAATTGTGTTGGTTTCCAGTGGGATATTGGAAATTCAGAAAAAAATTGGATTTTACACCAAGTCAGTAAATCTGAATGCGAGCAAATATTTTTTAATCAACCCCTGATTATTGGTGATGATGAAAAACATTCTCAACTTGAGATTCGTTATTATTCTTTAGGGCAAACAGATAGTGGTAGGCTCTTATTTATTGTTAGCACTATTAGAGATGATTTTATCCGTGTTATTTCAGCAAGAGATATGAGTAAAAAAGAAAAAGAGGTATATCTAAAATGAAAAAAAAATTACCAAACTTTAAAACAGAAGATGAAGAAAGAGAATTTTGGACTACTTCTGAATCAACAGAATATATTGATTGGTCTAAGTCAAAAAAAACAATCTTACCAAACCTTAAACCATCAACAAAAAAAATCTCTATTAGATTACCTGAAATAATGATAGATGAACTGAAATTATTAGCTAATAAACGTGACATCCCCTATCAATCATTATTAAAAATATTTTTATCAGAGAAAATTGAACAAGAGTTTCATTCTAATTAAAACAGGCACAACAAGAAAATGCATCGGAGGCAAAAAGACGCTCCGGTGATTTTGGCGTTATGTGACCAAATCGCTACTAAAATACATCATTATGCGACCCAAGACGGGCTAACTGTAAAGTATTTTCATGAATTCGATATATCAGAACCAAGTCAGGTTTAATGTGGCAATCTCTAAACCCATCCCAGTTACCAGAAAGAGGGTGATCAACATATTTAGCTTCTAAAGTACGTCCTTTTTGAAGCACGGAAATGACATTACCAACCTCAATTATATCTGGAATGGGCTTTTTTGTTATTTTCTTAAAATCTTTTTTAAATTGGGTTGAGTAATCAAGAGTGTACATTTGTCACTTTGCCTTCTGTTAACTCTGTAATTAGGCTGGTTACACTCTCAGCTTTGTGCCCTTTTCCTTGTGAAAGCTCCTGAATAGCGGCTACAGTCACAGAATTTGGTTGTTTTGCTTTAAGTTCAAATGGAATGCCACCATAATTGATAACAGCACGTGCAAATAATTTAATAGCTTGTGATGGGCTTAACCCAACTTCATCACAAATGTGAGTAAAAGCCAATTTAGTATCATGGTCAATACGGGTTGTAAGCATTTCAGTTTTCATAATAGTTGTCCTGTGTGCACGTTTGTAATACATTGTACATCAAAAGTTAACAAAAACACATAACAAGGTCATGAATTTGATCACTGGGTCTTAGCGATATTTAAAAAAAATTTAAATTTTGGTGAAAAAAAGTCTTTTTTAATTACATATTTCCTTGACCCAGCGCCAAATTATGACAATGTTAGGCGAAAAATAGGTAACAGGAATCATTCACTGTGAAACAAAAAATAATCACATCAGCTGAAAAGAAGATCCTTTTCTTGCCTCATGCAATTAAGCAAATGTCCCGCCCTGATAGAATGATTTCTACTGAAGAAATACGCGATGCTGTTTTTAACGGAGAAATTATTGAACAATATCCAAATGATGAACGTGGTGAGAGTTGTTTGGTTTTTCATTTAAAAGATAAACGTGTATACATGTTGTATGCTCACCAAAAGCTGAATATTTGGCTATAATTACAGCATATATACCATCACCTGACCAATGGTCATCAGATTTTAAAGTGAGGAGGTAAAAATGGAGTGCTTTCACTGTAAAGGCAAAATGGTAAGAAGCCATGCCCCATTTAGCGCTGATCGAAATGGGTATCACATTTCCTGGGAATCTGTCCCTGCATGGGTCTGTTCTCAATGTGGGGAAGCTCTTTTTGAAGAGAATGAGGTTTCGCATATTCAAAAAGCATTAGAACAAATAGACCATGAAACACAGTCATTAACATCAAAAATCGCCTAACCAGAGGCTCCAGCGGACGGCCTTGTCTTTGGCTGAAAAAACGCCAAAGACAAGGGCTGAGCCATGCGTTATATTTGTAAGAAAATAGGAGTTTAAATTGAATTTTAAAGAAAACGTTTTGAACTCCCTTGGTGTATATAGGAGTGAAAAGCTCAAAGTTAAAGAATTGGGTGTTTTTAAATATAGAGAGCAGGAATTATTAAAAGAACATATTTTGCCTACTAAATTTAGAACTTATAATATCCTCGAAAATTACAGAGAATCTTTTTTTTCTTCTCCAAGTTCAAAAATCGATTTCCACAAATATTTTCATCACCTGAATTCATCACAAGCACTATGTATTAACTTATTTTTTCCATTAATATTAGAAGAAAAATCACATTTAATTTTAGATTTATTGGGCATTCCTAGGCAATCAATTACAGAAGTAGTTTTTGAAAAAGAATCAGAGTTAGAAAACGGAGCTGGACGAAAAACTAATTTTGATTTCTACATTCTTCTTATATATAACTCACCTTTGTAGGATGCGATATAAAGGAAATGAAGAAAAATGGACTTTAGCTTTTTATACATATAGCCATAACAAATATGAACCAAGTATATTTGATAATGGTGATTTTTATGGTACGCCAGAAGAAGTATTTCAAACATCAGCTGTGTACCTTGATGATTAATCAGTCAATGCCCATGTCGGGCGTACACAAAAATTTGAATTGGATCACTTGGTCTATGCGATTTTTAAAAAAAATATTGAGTTTTGGTTAACGAGAGTCATTTTTATCAACCTCTTTCCTTGAGCAAGTGTCCAATTAAATAGGTGTTCGGCCAGAAAAAATTCAATATCCATAATAACGATAGTAGAAAGGAATATTTTTAACAGTAACTTTAAACAGTGTATAATAATACACAAAATCAGTAAGTTGAAAATTTTTATTAACAATTTGGTAGCAAAATGAATACAAAAGAACTAATTAATGAAGTAGTTTCATTGCCGGTTGAAGAAAGAACATTAGTTGTTGACAGCTTGCTTCGAAGTCTTAACCAACCTGAATCAGAAGTTGATAAAGAATGGGCATCATTAGCACAAAAACGGCTTGTTGAAATGAAGAACGGAACGATTAAATCTATCCCCGGTGATGAGGTTTTTAAAAAAATCTGGAAAAGGTTTGAAAAGTGAACTTTGAATTTCATCCTGAAGCAGAGATCGAATTCAATAAGGCTATTGATTATTATGCAGAGATTGAAGAGGAACTTGGTTACGATTTCGCAATTGAAGTTCATTCTGCAATACTACGTGCTCTTTCTTATCCCAAAGCTTGGTCAACCATAGATGGTGAAGTTAGGCGCTCGTTAGTAAAGCGTTTTCCGTATGGTGTATTATATTCCGAAGAAATTAATGGGATTTATATATTGGCCATTATGAATCTTCATCGCCACCCAGATTACTGGAAGCATAGAAACTAAGTTAGCGTACACAAGCAGTTGCTCATGGACGTTCTTCGGAATACGCATACTTCTCTATCGATATACTCTCCAATCATTATTAGTATCAAATCAGTTAAAAACGATATTCTACAGCTAATGACTTTATTCATAATGCACAGATGAATAAGAATTTAGGCAGTGAATTGACAGTTTTAGATAATTGGTACAACTTGTCAGGGATTTGATATAATACCGCACGGCTAAATTTACTACCCGGATTCGGGTGTTTTTTTATATACCTGTATACCTGTCTGTTTACTAAAACATGAAAAACAAATAATGACAAATGAGCTAATTCTCAAAGAAATAAAACGCAGACGTACTTTTGCGATTATTTCTCACCCTGATGCAGGGAAGACCACATTAACTGAAAAACTCCTATTGTATGGGGGTGCCATTCAGTTGGCCGGTACGGTTAAAGGCCGTAAAGCAGCCAGACATGCAACGTCTGACTGGATGGACATGGAAAAAGAACGTGGAATTTCCGTTACTTCCTCGGTTATGCAGTTTCCCTATAAAGATTGTATTATTAATCTTCTGGATACGCCGGGGCATGAAGACTTTTCTGAAGATACCTATCGCACCCTGACGGCAGTGGATTCTGCGCTCATGGTAATTGATGTTGCCAAGGGTGTTGAGCAGCGGACAGTCAAATTAATGGAAGTCTGTCGTTTACGTAACACACCGATTTTAACCTTTATTAATAAGCTGGATAGGGAAGGACGTGATCCCATTGATTTGCTGGATGAAGTGGAAGATGTCCTGAAAATCGGCTGCGCACCGATTACCTGGCCTATTGGTATGGGAAAACGCTTTAAAGGTGTTTATCATCTTTACCATGATAAAGTTCACATGTTCAGTGCCACCCATGGCGGCAAAATCCAGTCCGGTGAAATTATTGAAGGTCTTGATAACCCGAAACTGGATGAATTAATTGGTGATCAGGCTGAAGAATTACGTGAAGAGGTCGAACTGGTTCGTGGTGCCAGCAATGAGTTTGATCTGGAGCTCTTTCTTGCCGGCGAATTA
Source organism: Gammaproteobacteria bacterium (assembly GCA_030632625.1). GTDB lineage: Bacteria > Pseudomonadota > Gammaproteobacteria > GRL18 > GRL18 > GRL18. The sequence continues at coordinate 5,717 of DAOVUK010000039.1, read as the reverse complement.
ACCCCGGTGTTCTTTGGTTCAGCTATTAATAATTTTGGTGTGGATGAAATGCTCGATGCCTTCGTGGATTATGCACCCGCGCCAATGGAACGAGCCACTATTACCCGTACAGTGGATGCCCATGAAGATAAAATGAGCGGTTTTGTTTTTAAAATTCAGGCGAATATGGATCCGCAGCATCGTGATCGTGTGGCTTTTATGCGCATTTGTTCCGGCCAATATTCAAAGGGCATGAAAATGCGCCATGTTCGAATTGGCAAGGAAATACAAATTGCCAATGCCATTACCTTTATGGCTCAGGATCGAAGTCACGTAGAAACAGCCTATTCTGGTGACATTATTGGTTTACACAACCATGGCACCATTCGTATTGGTGATACCTTCACTCAGGGTGAAGAATTAAAATTTACTGGTATTCCAAACTTTGCCCCGGAATTATTTCGCCGTGCCCGCCTAAGAGATCCTATGCGTATGAAAGCCTTAATGAAAGGTCTGGAGCAATTGAGTGAAGAGGGTGCAACACAATTATTCAAACCTCTGAATAATAATGACTTAATTCTTGGTGCCGTGGGTATCCTGCAATTTGATGTGGTTAAAGAAAGGCTCAAAGGTGAATATAAAGTAGACTGTGATTTTGAACCGGTCAATGTTCAAACTGCTCGCTGGGTCATTTGTGAAGATGAAAATAAACTGAATGATTTTAGAAAAAAACTCAGTGATAATCTCGCAATCGACGGCAGTGGTGATTTGACATATATTGCTCCTACCAGAGTTAATTTAAATCTGACCATGGAACGCTGGCCGGAAGTCGAGTTTCTGAAAACTCGAGAGCATTAAATAAATCCCGGTCAGACCCGGAAAAAACTTGTTCTATTGAGCACAATGAGACCCGTTTTCATTGTGCTTTTTAATTCAGTTTTACATAGAGTAAAAGTTAAGCAGCTTATACTGGATCGGATAGATTTATCAGTAGGTTTTGCAAGTACCTCTTTGTTCAACATCACTCCTCCTCCTCTGACGTCAAAACCATCGGGACGTTTTGCCTCCGATATTTTCTTGTTATGTTTTTTTTGTCATGATATGATGTGTATATATCGTACAAACATACACATAAGGTGTCAAATGAGAACTAATATTGTTATTGATGATGAACTAATGGCAGATGCATTAAAGGCTACAGGCTTAACCACAAAAAAGGAAGCAGTTGAACTTGGGCTGAAAATGCTAGTAAGACTCAATAAACAGCAAGAAATTCGGAAACTTAGAGGAAAGCTTAAATGGGAAGGTGATTTAGACGAAATGAGGGGAGGGGAATGATACTGGTTGATACCAGTATTTGGATTGATTATTTCAATGGAATTGAGAGCAAAGAAACTAATATGTTGGATATTGCCCTTATTGACGGCTTGATAGTTATTGGTGACATAATAGTAATGGAAATACTTCAAGGATTTAGAAGTGATAAGGATTTCAATAAAGCAAAAAAATCATTAGCCACTTTAGAACAGTATGAAATGTTTGGTAAAAATATGGTTTTTAAATGTGCGGATAATTATCGTGAATTAAGAAAGAGAGGAATTACCATTAGAAAAACAGCAGATGTAATTATTGCTAGTTTCTGTATTGATAATAAAATTCCCTTGCTTTTTTCAGATAAAGATTTTATGCCATTCGTCAAACACCTTAATTTGCTTTCAGTGTTGAATGAAACATAACATTGAAATAATGGTGCCGTCTTTTTGCCTACCATGCAGTTCCTTAAATTATTTTCCGTAATGATACCTGCATGAAATAATTGTAAGCTTCTTATCATCAATTGCATAAACTAAACGGTTTGTATTATCAATTCGACGAGACCAAAAACCTGACAAATTTTCCTTTAAAGGTTCTGGTTTACCTTTTAATAATATGAGGTTCAAAGCAATCATCTGTAATTCACCTACTTTCTCTGGTCTTGAATTATTCCACAAATAGGTCTATAACATAGTAAAACAGTCAAGTATTATTTTAGAGGTGACCAGAAATGAGTGCTTCGCTGGAAAATGTCAACGAGTTGATTGAAAGTGGCTATGAGCATGGCTTTGTAACCAATATTGCGTCTGACACTATACCTCCGGGACTGAATCAAGAGACCATTCATCTGATTTCAGCAAAAAAAAATGAACCTGAATGGATGTTAGCCTACCGCTTACGCGCCTTTCATCACTGGCTTACTATGGAACAGCCCAATTGGGCACATCTAAAAATTCAACCTATCGACTTTCAATCCATTTCTTACTATTCAGCGCCAGAAAATATCACAGGCCCAAAAAGTCTGGATGAAATTGATCCTGAGATTTTGTCTACTTATAACAAACTGGGCATTCCTCTGGAAGAACAAATGGCCTTAGCCGGGATTGCAGTGGATGCCGTTTTTGACAGTGTTTCGGTGGCCACCACTTTTCGTAAAAATCTGGCTGAAGCCGGCGTGATCTTTTGCTCTATTTCTGAGGCGGTAAAAGATTATCCGGATTTGCTGCAAAAATATCTGGGTTCGGTAGTGCCGCATACTGATAACTTTTTTGCCAGTCTCAATGCGGCTGTGTTTAGTGACGGTACCTTTGTTTATATTCCTGAGGGTGTGCGCTGCCCAATGGAATTGTCGACTTATTTCCGCATTAATGAAGCCAAAACAGGGCAGTTTGAACGCACCCTGATTATTGCCGAGAAAGGCGCTTCAGTCAGTTACCTGGAAGGCTGTACTGCGCCTACACGGGATGAAAACCAGTTACATGCGGCAGTCGTTGAATTGATAGCGATGGAAGATGCCGCAATCAAATATTCAACGGTGCAAAATTGGTATCCCGGCGACAAAAACGGCAAAGGGGGGATCTTTAACTTTGTCACTAAGCGGGGTAATTGTCAGGGGGATCGCTCACACATTTCATGGACTCAGGTGGAAACCGGCTCCGCCATCACCTGGAAATATCCCAGCTGTATTCTGCGCGGTAATGATTCCATTGGTGAATTCTATTCAGTTGCGGTCACCCGGGGTAAACAACAGGCGGATACCGGCACTAAAATGATTCATATTGGCGCTAATACTAAAAGCACTATTGTATCAAAAGGTATCTCTGCTGCTCAGGGACAAAATACTTATCGTGGTCTGGTACGTATGTCAATACGTGCTGAAAATGCCAGAAATCATTCCCAATGTGATTCTCTGTTGATAGGTGATCAATGCGGGGCACATACCTTTCCTTATATTGAAGTCAGTAACCCAACCGCTAAAGTTGAACATGAGGCAACGACTTCAAAGATATCTGATGATCAATTATTTTATTGCCGGCAGCGCGGGCTTTCAGAAGAAAATGCAGTATCGCTCATTGTCAATGGTTTCTGTAAAGAAGTATTTAAAGAATTACCCATGGAATTTGCGGTAGAAGCGCAAAAATTATTGGCTATAACGCTGGAAGGCAGTGTTGGCTGACTGTCTGACCGGGAAGATAAAATGTATGACTCATGTTCTTTAAAAACAGAGAGCATAAAAATAAAGAGCATAAAAACAGAGAGCATAAGAGAGCAGGCATATGTTATCAATTAAAAATTTACATGTTGTGATTGACAATAAAGAAATTATAAAAGGTCTGGATTTAGAAGTCGGTGCGGGCGAAGTTCATGCGATTATGGGTCCAAATGGTGCGGGGAAAAGCACTCTGGCACATATTTTATCCGGGCGGGATGGTTATACAGTGACTCAGGGGAAAGTGCTTTATAAGGGCAACAATCTTTTGTCACACACAACAGAAGAAAGATCACATAAAGGTATTTTTCTGGCCATGCAGTATCCTGTTGAGCTGCCGGGTGTCAATAATATTGTTTTTCTTAAAGAAGCACTCAATTCGATTCGTGTTGCCAATGGCAAAAAGGCGATTGATTCTATTCAATTTATGAAGCTTATTCGAGAAAAAGCTGAACAAATGAAAATCCCCGCAAAACTACTGAAGCGTGATGTTAACACAGGCTTTTCCGGTGGTGAAAAAAAGCGCAATGAAATATTACAAATGGCTATCCTGGAACCTGATCTGGCGATCATGGATGAAACTGATTCAGGGCTGGATATTGATGCCTTACGCATTGTTGCTGACGGTGTTAACAGCCTGAGGAATAAAAATCGGGCAATGATTGTGATAACTCACTACCAGCGTTTGCTGGACTATATTCAACCTGACTATGTACATGTCCTCTCGGATGGAAAAATTGTACGTTCGGGGACAAAAGAACTGGCTATAGAATTAGAAGAAAAAGGTTATGGCTGGCTTTCACAAGGTGCCGCCGCATGATCACCCAAATTGAAGCAAAACCTGGATTATCAAAAGAATGGGTTAATGGCCTGTTGTCAAAAGAGGGGAGTGAGAACTCACTGGCAGAGTCCAATAATGATTGGCTTAACAGCATTCGCCATAATGCAGAATTATCAATTGCGCAGATGAAAATGCCCACTCGAAAAGATGAAATCTGGCGTTATTCTAATCTTGATAAAATTTTTTCCCAGCCGTTTAAATTAGCAGACAAAACATCGGCCTCATTAGCGGAGCTTAATCTGGATGATCATATTATACCGGGATTAGACAGCTATCAAATTATTATAGCCAATGGCTGCTGCATCCCTGAATTGAGCAATATGAGTGATTTACCTGAAGGTGTGACTATCAGCAGTTTACAGGATGCTAAGTCATTAGCAGCAATCCCTGTCAGTACTTTTTTGGGACAACTTGCCGGAAAAGAATCCCATATTTTTTCTGCTCTGAATACGGCGTTAATAAATGAGGGTGTTTTTATCCACATCGGCACAGGAATAAAACTGGATAAGCCGATTGAAATTATTAGCATCACGACTGAATCAGAAAATTCTTTGCTGCTGCAGCCGAGAACTTTACTGGTGATGGAAAAGGGGGCATCGGCAACAGTAGTTGAACGTTATATCAGTAACGCTAATCACTTGTATTTTAATAATAATTTGATCGAAATAATACTGCAGGATAAAGCGGCATTAAATCATTACCGCATACAGGATGAAAGTAAACAGGCCTATCATATGGGCAGTGTATTTGTTTCACAAATGACCTGTAGTGAATATAAGCATACGACTTATGCATCCGGTGGTCATTGGGCCAGAACCGATATTCATGTGGATTTCAATGGTCAGTCTGCACAGTGTCACTTAAATGGTCTTTATAGTGTTGGCCAACAGCAGTTAATCGATTTTCATACTAAAGTCCAGCACCATGCCCCGGATTGTTTAAGTCAGGAACGCTTTAAGGGTATTTTGTATGGCAAAGGCGGACGTGCTGTCTTTGATGGTCATATTATCGTTGATAAAGATGCTCAGGCTACGGATGCTCATATGTCTACCAGCAACTTATTATTGACTCGAAACGCTGAAATTGATACCAAGCCGCAATTGGAAATTTATGCTGATAATGTTAAATGCAGTCATGGTGCAAGCGTGGGTCAATTAGAAGCAGAGCAGATCTTTTATTTACGTTCCCGGGGCATTGATGAATCCAGAGCAAAACAAATGCTTTGTCTCGGCTTTGCTGCTGAAATCATTAACACCATTGAAATTGAATCCCTGGTTGAAATAATAACAAAACAACTGCAGGAAAAAATCCTGGTTTTAAATGATATCCTATAAAAAAGGGCAGGAGGAGAGTATAGAACAAAATGACAACTCT
>DAOVUK010000255.1 GCA_030632625.1 Gammaproteobacteria bacterium | reverse complement strand
TCGACTTGAAAGTTACCCGCAGCGCGCATTACAGATGCTACATTTTCCGGACTTTTGGGATTAGTTAAGCCGATACTGACGTTTGATTTCTTCATTGGATTTTTAATATTAAATGTATGCTCATTATTTATAAACGAGATTAAAATAGTGAGCTATTTATCCACATATGCGTCCCGATACTGGCAGCATACCCTAGCGCAATTGCCGGAGCCCATTTTAGATGACCAAAAAAAGTATATTGACCTCTGGCCTGCCCCATTAAAGCGACACCTGCAGCCGAGCCTATGGATAATAAGGAACCACCGACACCAGCAGTCATGGTGACTAACAGCCACTGACCTGTTGACATGTCAGGATTCATTGTTAACACAGCGAACATCACAGGGATGTTATCGACTATAGCCGATAAAACACCCACGGCAATATTGGCGTTAGTTGCACCCCACTGATTATACATCAGCTCAGAAGCCATGGACAAATAACCAAGAAAACCCAGTCCACCGACACATAAAACAACACCATAGAAGAAAAACAATGTATCCCATTCTGCTTTTGCTACGGGCTTAAAAACATCAAATGCAACAAATTCACCTATATTTTCTTCATCAGACTGTTCATCACGATAGCGTTGTTCATGGGCAATACATCTGTGCTTAGTTTTCTTTAGATAATAACCGAGGAACTGAAGATAACTTAAACCTGTCAGCATTCCAATAACGGGAGGCAGACCAAGGAAATTGTGAAAACTCACAGCCGTTACAATGGTCATTAAAAAAAGTGCGATAATACGTTTTGCACCACGCTTCATGGTAACGACTTCATCTGATGCTGCGGGATTTTCATTAGGAATGGCAAAATGCATAATGGCAGCAGGTACTACAAAATTAACCACAGATGGTATAAACAAAGCAAAGAATCCCCAGAAATCAACCATGCCTTTTTGCCAGACCATTAATGTCGTAATATCACCAAAGGGGCTAAATGCACCACCCGCATTTGCAGCCACAACAATATTAATACAGGCAATTGAGACAAAACGGGTATTGGTCCCACCCACAGCCAAAACAACGGCACACATGAGCAATGCAGTCGTCAGATTATCAGCAACTGGAGAGATAAAGAAGGCCAGTATGCCCGTTAACCAGAAAAGCTGACGAAAAGAAAAACCTTTACGGATCAACCATGAGCGCAGTGCATCAAAAACCCGACGTTCTTCCATGCCGTTAATATAAGTCATGGCTACTAATAAGAATAACATCAGTTCTGAATATTCCAGAAAGTTATGGCGAACAGCATGTTCTGCCAGTTCAGACATACCGTGGTCCATATAAACCCAGCCGATCATGCCCCAGATAATACCAGCCGCTAAAATAACGGGTTTGGATTTACGCAAATGAGTAAATTCTTCTGCCATAACAAAAAAATAGGCCATCATAAATATAAACAGAGAAATAAAGCCAATAGAACTGGCAGTGAGATCCATTGGTTCATGCCCTCCTCCAGCTTCTGCCGCAAATAGTTGAAGAGGAATTAAGAGAAAGAGAAGTACAACTAAAGAAATTTGAAATGGTTTATTTTTTAATAGAGTCATAATAGTCACATAATAATTTAATTGATATTTTATACTGATCGGTGTTGCTTCACCGATCAGTATAAAGGTAGAAATTTAAGTAGATTGCCTAAAGTCCTAAAAAACAAGTGTCATCATTATCATCATGACCACTAAAAATAACAGGGTCATAATGCCGCCCGCTTTCATAAAATCAGGGACCTTATAGCCGCCAGGCCCCATAATGAGTGCATTCACCTGATGGGTTGGGATCAGAAATGAGTTGGACGTGGCAATAGCAACCGTTAAGGCAAACACTGCAGGATTAGCGCCTTCAACACCCAGAGCAATATTAACGGCCAGAGGCACTAATAATACAGTGGCACCGACATTGGACATCACCAGAGTAAAAAATGTGGCTAATATGGCAATAGAAGTCTGAATGACCCAAATTGGCTGATCACCCACCACTTTTAACGTTTGCTCAGCAATCCAGCCGGCAGTGCCTGATGTTTCTACTGCCAGACCCAGAGGGATCAAGCTGGCCAGAAGAAAAACTGTTTTCCATGAAACAGCTTCATAAGCCTCATCAATTTTAAGCACACCGGATAAAACCATACCAATAGCACCTGTTAACAGGGCAACAGATAATTTCAGATCAGTAAATAACACCAGGGATAAAGCAATAGCAAAGAACAAACCTGCCCAGCCCACCTTATGTGGGCGGGTTTCCTCATGAGGGTATTCAGTGGTAACAACAACAAAGTTTTTATCTTTAACAATGCGATCCAGATTATTCCATAAAGTATGAACCACTAAAGTATCACCTGCCTGGAAAGGCAGGTCACGAATACCTTCACCTGTTCCCAAAGTTTCACCTTCCCGGTGCAATGCGACCATGGCAAGACCATAAGTTTTTCTTAACCAGACATCACGCGCTGATTTATCAATTAATTGAGAGCCGGGTGGAATGACTACTTCAGCAACACCTGAACGGGATGATGACAATGTTTCTGAGAAAAATTTTAGATTATCTTTTACATCCAGAGAATAATCATGGGCAAATTCTTTAACATGCTCATCAGTTGCCAATACACCCAAAATTGTATGGGCTTCAATGGTATAATCTCTGGCCACACCGTTGGGGCCAATAGTGACATCTTTGGTATTACCTTTAATTGCTGCAATGATTCGAATGTGCTCATCAGATTCAATATCATTTAAGACATGACCCACTAATGGACTCTCTGCAGGTACAATAATTTCATACAAAGCATAATCAATGCCGTAAACGTTTTGAAAATAGTCCATGGTATTAGTGGCTTTATTGGCATCAGCTTTGTCACTCATTTTTGGTAACACAAAACGACCCGCTAAAACAAAATAAATAATCCCTGTGAAAACTAATGCCAGACCAACAGGCGTGACTGAAAATAGTCCCCAGGTTTCCATTTGTTGTGCCTCAGGCAAAGCATGATTAGAGGTTAAAATTAAATCATTCAAAAGTATCAATGGTGAGGAGCCCACCATGCTGACCGTACCGCCTAAAATAGCACAAAAGCCCATGGGCATGAGCAGCCTGGACATAGGCAATCCGGAACGAGCGGAAATTCGACTGACAACAGGAATAAAGAGTGCTGCTGCACCAACATTTTGCATAAATGATGAGATAAAACCGACAGTACTGGAAACAATGGGGATGATACGCTTTTCTGAGGTACCACCCACATCCAGAATAAATGCAGCAACCTTGCTCATAATACCTGTTTTGTCCAAACCTGCGCCAATAATCATCACCGCAATAATTGACATAACAGCATTACTTGAAAAACCATTGAACAGTTTATCAGTAGATACCAGCCCCGTTTCAAGTCCCATAATCGGTGCAAACAAAGTCGATAAACCCAGCAGCACCATAATAGATATTGCAGTGACATCCACATCAAGTACTTCAAAAGCAAATAAATAAATAGTCAGGAGCAATAATCCCATGACCCAGGACATTTGAATGGTAGGAACAATAGTTGCCATAAACAGAGCCATGGCTAAAAAAATAACACCCGCAATGATATTCTTTTTTTGTGCTTTTATCTTATCTTTCATCTAATCTCTCTTTCTTTTAAAGCTAATCTTCAATTTTTAAACGGTATTAATTGATTAATACAATAGGGATCTGGAGCTGTCGGGTAATGGTTTTGTTACTTAAAAATGAGCTCATTAACTGATCATGTGAATCAGTGACCAGATATTGTAGAGAGCGGTGACTCATTAAATAATCTTTAACCTCATCAATAGAGTCATTAATCAGCTTCACAATGCTGACATCAACATGATTGTCAGAAAAACTATTACGTGCCTGTGTATAAAATGAGCCTGCATCAACAGTTTTATGAATACCGTGATATAAAATGTCGACTGAACAATCGTTGGCATTGCCCAATACATAATTAATCACATTCTGATTGGTCGCATCATTACACAACATGGCAATATGCCTTTTTTCATGCTTCAATTCATTTGCCGGAATGACATTGGTTTGAGGTGAAGAAACAATCACTCGGTGTTTAAGAGGACGATCATTGAGTGTCTGTACTTTATCTGCTGAGGATAAATATTCACCTGCATATTGTGCAGATAAACCATTTAATATAGTGTCTAATATCTTATTCATTTTGAAATACCTTAATATTATGAATTATTAATTAATATTTCTAATAGAGCAAGTATTGTGCCACCAGTAAAAATCATCTAACTTGCTGTTATATCAAACTAAAATTAAGAAGCTAACAAAAGGAGTGTTGCAGTTTGTAACACAGATAATAATTTTATTCTAATCTACTGATATAATTGCTTATAGGCGGTGTTTCAAAATGCATCACCCTGTTGCAAAAATGAAACAGGGTTTCGGGTGCTTAAAATTGATATTTGCGAAGACTATTTTGATATGCAACAATTGGAATTTCCCGCAGGATGAAGCAAAAAAACATCCTGCTTCGTCTTATTTCGGCTAAAGGCTTATGAATAGTATCAGACATAAAACCTCACGAGCTTTCTATCTGCTGGCAATATTTATTGTGTTACTTTGTCTATTCGCTTTTTTTAACCTGCTCTATTTACAACAACAGGTAAAAGAAGGTGTTGTAATATCCAACTTTAAAGATGATATTCTTGAAATGAGGCGTCATGAAAAGAATCTATTTCTCTATCATAATAAAAATGAACTGGAAAACATTCTTCTCTTTACCCAGAAAGCCATTAGTAATTTAAATAAGAATCATGACAGTTTTTTACGTCTCAGTTCTATGCTTGATTTAGATGATCTGCAACAGTTATTAAGCAATTATCAAATCCTTCTGACGAGGTACTGGGAACAATGGGAACGATTGCAGCAAGAAGAAGATATTGCCAGTGCTATTCGGCCATTGGGACATAAGCTCTCACTTATTGCTGATAAATTTGCTTCGCTAGAAAGAGGATATCTACTGCAATCATTAAATACGACACAGTGGACTTTAGCCAGTGCTATTTTTATTAGCGCTTTGATTACAGTATTTATTGGTTATCGACTCAGTAATCTGGTTGTAAAACCTTTGAGGGATCTTGAAAATAAGCTGGAACCCATTGCTCAAGGACAATTTGATCAGCTTAAAGTCGATAGTAATGAACAGGAAGTTATCGCTTTCACGGTTGCCTTTAACCGCATGCTTTATGAATTGGATTTACGAAAAAAAAGGCTATTGCATACTGAAAAACTGGCATCACTGGGTGTTCTTATTTCGGGTGTTGCTCATGAACTCAATAATCCTCTGGGCAATGTGCTTTCATCTTGTCAATTATTAAAGGAAGAACTGGATACTGCTGATCATGACCTGTTAACGGACTGGCTGGAACAAATTGATAGTGAAACCATGAGGGCACATAAAATTGTCAATGCCTTAAAAGATTTTGGCCGGCAGCAGGATTTTGTTATCGAGCCGATTCAATTATCAGAATTGATTGATAACACCCTACTATTACTGCACAACGATCTTAAGCGATTACCCGATGT
>DAOVUK010000317.1 GCA_030632625.1 Gammaproteobacteria bacterium | reverse complement strand
GTCTGAACGATTATCTGAATGCCGGGAGGGTACAGCCTTTAATCCTCATTTCAGCGCCAGCAGGCTATGGTAAAAGCATGTTGGCTAGCAGTTGGCTTAAGGAATGTGATTGGCCAGCAGCCTGGATTTCACTGGATCAAGGTGATACTGATTTACGCCAGTTTCTACTTTACCTTATGGCTGCCATTGAGGATATTTTTCCAGATAATTTTGAGCACACTAAAAGTCTGACTAATGCACCGCAGTTACCACCCATCTCTATTCTGATCACCAGTCTTAGTAATGAGCTAGGAAAAATTAAGCAGTCTTTTTTATTGGTACTTGATGATTATCATCGTATTAATACCCAATCTTCCGTTAATGATTTACTCGATCATTTATTGGAACGACCACCATTAGCTCTACATTTGATTATAGTGACACGTCGTGATCCGCCCCTACAACTGGTTAATCTACGGGCCAAAGGGCAGGTGACAGAGCTACGAATGCATGATTTGTGTTTTACTCCAACTGAAACACAAATCTTGTTAGAAAATACGGCCAGCTTTGTGGCAAACGATACGGTTCTCAATAATCTTGATCGTGAAATAGAGGGCTGGGTGGTTGGCTTACGTCTGGTATCACAAGTCCTGCGAACAAATGAAAATCAGGAAGTTTTCCTGAAAAATTTGAATGGTGGTGTGCAGCAAACGAATGCTTATTTATTGCAAGAAGTATTCACTCGACAACCCCCTTTAATAAAACAATATATGCTGCAATCATCCATCCTCAATCGATTTTGTACGCCACTATGTGAAGCAACAGTTCAGATAAATCGTACCGATGAAGTGACTGAATTGAGTGCTGATTTGTTTATTAATGAACTGAAAGAAGGTAATTTGTTTGTTATCTCATTAGATTCACATGGGAAATGGTTTAGATATCATCATTTGTTTCAACAATTGCTGCAAAATGAATTAACAAAGCAAATGCCCACCGATGAGATTAGTAAACTTCATGTACGTGCCAGTCAATGGTTTGAAACTCAGGGCTTGATTGATGAAGCCATTGAGCATCGATTGATAGCTAATGACCATGTTGGAGCCGCTGATATTGTTGAAAAACAGCTTTGGTCTGTTGAACAGGACAAATACGGTTGGAGAGATATTCAACGGTGGTTGACAGCTCTTCCTGTGGAAATTAAAGAACAACAACCAAGGCTTCTTATATCACAGGCCTGGGTTGCGAATGTTCGTTTTCAGTTACATAAAATTGCTCCTATTGTTCAGAAACTTGAATTAATAGATATGGAAAGCCAACTGGAAGAAACATGTCTGGGAGGATTGAAACATTTTCAAGGTGTATTGCACTATTGGTCAGGAAGGGGAGAAATTGCGTTTAAACTGTTTCTGGAAGCCAAAGAGATAATTCCTGATAAATACTCGAAAATATTCGGTTCTAATGAAATGCATCTCGCTATGGCGAGTAATATGTCAAACCAGATGAAGTTTGCCCTTTCATTATGTAATGAAACCATCAAATATCATGACCCACACAATACGGTACTTTCCAGTCGTCTATTTCTTTCTCGCTCTTTTTTGCAATTGTTTTTAGGTGACTTGAGTGCAGTGATACAAGATGCAAAAAAGGTAAACAATCTATTAACACAAAGTGATCCTGTTTTAGTGCAGGGATGGGGTGCATATATGGTGGGTTCTGCCTATTTCCGGCAGAATAATCTACCTTTGGCACGAGAGCATTTTTCTTTTTCAATCAGAAATCAATACTCTATGAATACGCGAGTTGCTATTGATTCTATGATTGGTCTGGCACTTACTTATCAGAGTATGCAACAGGACGCAGAAGCAACAGACACGATAGAAATATTGTTAAAGTTTACTCAGGAGATTGGGCAATCTGAAGTCATTAATGTGGCTCAATCAGGGCAGGCTCGACTGGCTCTGGCACAGGGAAATCTGAATCTGGCAATGAAATGGTTAAACTCATATGATGAACCAATTATAGCTCCCACAATGTTCTTTTGGCTGGAAAATCCTGTGATTACACAGGCAAGAATCATGCTTGCCATCGGCTCCCCAGACACACTGCAGCGAGCTAATAAATTATTGATATTATTACAAGAGGAAATGGATGCTCTGAATAATACCTGTCAGATGATTGAGATCATGGCATTGCAGTCATTGGCCCTTGATTTGAGTGGTAATCCTGAAGAAGCACTTAGTGTTCTGAAACAACTTATTGTTCTGACTGAACCAAGAGGATGGGTTCATCCATTTGTTGAAATAGGTCAACAAATGGCAAAAATGCTTGAACGCCTTGTCGTTCAAACAGGTTCAACAGAATATCTCACACTTCTTCTTGATAAATGTCGCACAACTTCAGCACAAGAATCGAATTCTAATTCTCATCAAAGTCAATCAGGCTTAACCGATAAAAGGGAAGTCTTAACAAATCGTGAACTTGATATTTTAGAGTTATTAGCTATGCGTATGCAGAATAAAGAAATGGCGGCTAAATTATTCGTCTCTTCAGAAACCATAAAAACACATCTTAAGCACCTTTATCAGAAATTAGGTGTTAACAATCGCCGTGAAGCCGCAGCAATTGCCAAAAATTTTATTTCCACAAGTTCTTAAATAACAGCCTTTCATCTAAGATAAGCTATATCCCCCATATGTCCCCTTTTTTGGGGGATGCCTTTTTAATGTAAACCCGTCATGATTAATTAATAAGACTGAACCATAAAGTCAGCATTTTTAATTAAGAGCTATCGATATAGGAATTACATTAACAGATGAGTACGACACACTTTTCAGCACCAGGATTTTATCGTATTGAAGTGGAAGGTCTCTTGCCATCATCCTGGTTTGAACGCCTTGGTGAAATGAAAGTCTTGCCTCCACCAAAAAAAAATATGTCTAATGTCACAATCATGCAGGGCAGAGTGGCGGATCAAGCTGATCTTTCTGGAATTTTAAACAGTTTATATGAACTTCATATGCCGATACTTAATGTTAAATTTATGGGAAGCAAACTGCTTAAAAGAGAAAGTGATATTTAATTTTATTATCTATTCTGCATCTGTTTCAGTAAAAAAATAAAGGTTATTTTTATGTATGAAAATATTGCAATATTGGCTGTATTTATTTTTATTTATAGTATGGTCAGTGGATTATTAGATCGTACACCAATTAATGGCGCGCTGGTCTTTGTTGCTTTTGGTCTCGTTTTTGGACCTCTTGGGCTAGATGTTTTAAAAATGCATGTGACCGCAGAAGGTTTGCGTACGCTTGCTGAATTGACACTTGCATTGGTGTTATTTATAGATGCTTCAAATGCAAATCTGAGTGTTCTTAAAAAGCATATTTTGATTCCACGACGTTTATTATTAGTCGGTTTGCCAATAACAATTCTAATAGGTTTTGGTTTTGGTGTTCTTCTGTTTGACAAATTGACACTCTTAGAAATTGCTATTCTTGCAACACTTCTTGCTCCAACTGATGCCGCTCTTGGTAAGGCTGTTGTTACAAATAAATTAGTTCCAGCGAATATACGTGAAAGTCTTAATGTTGAAAGTGGTCTTAATGATGGTATTTGTGTACCTATCTTATTTATTTTTCTTGCTTTCGCTGCAGGTACTAGTGGTGAAGGTAGTGCTTCAACACTTGCATTAACATTAATCGCTGAAGAAATTGGAATTGGTGTTGCCGTTGGTCTAACGTTGACTGCTTCTGGTGTCTGGTTAATTAAGCAAAGTGCTAATAAAAAGTGGTTGACAGAAACTTGGGAGCAATTACCTGTTGTTGTATTAGCTGTCAGTTGCTTTGCTGTTGCACAATTATTTGAGGGTAGTGGATTTATTGCCGCATTTGTTGGTGGCTTATTATTTGGTGCAATTGGAAAAGACTATAAAAAAATGGTTGTTGCTGATGCCACTGGAGAAACAATGGCATTGATCACCTGGGTTGTTTTTGGTGCCACAGTGGTCGGTCAGTCACTTGATTCATTCAGTTGGGAAATACTTGTTTATGCAGTACTCAGTCTTACAGTGATAAGAATGTTACCCGTCTTTTTAGTTCTGAGTGGAATGAATCTACGCACTGATGAAAAATTATTTATTGGTTGGTTTGGCCCACGTGGACTGGCCAGTGTTGTTTTTGCAGTTATTGTGCTAAATGAAAATATACCAGGGGCCGGTACTATTGCTATCACTGCTGTAACAACCATAGTGCTTAGCATTCTTCTTCATGGTCTTAGTGCAAATCCCTTTATTAATAAACTTGCTACAAGAATTCAACACTCTAAAGGATAAAATTTTAGAGTGTTTATATTAGTTACTCAATCATCAAAGGATATTTATGAAAAAATCATTATTATTGGCACTCTCTCTCTTTAGTGTAAGCAGCGCAATCGCTTCGGGTTCAAGTGAGTGGGGTTATGAAGGCAAGTCAGGTCCAGAAAACTGGGCAAAATTAACCCCGGAAAACAGCGCTTGTGCGGGCAGTAACCAGTCACCAATTAATTTGACAGGTTTTATAGAATCTGAATTGAAGCCTATTCAGTTTTCATATCAGGCAGGTGGAAATGAAATTGTAAATAATGGCC
>DAOVUK010000344.1 GCA_030632625.1 Gammaproteobacteria bacterium | reverse complement strand
GATGGATGATGCCATTGTTATTTCAGAGAACATTGCCTCCCATCTTCGTCAGGGAAAAAATGCCTTTCAGGCTGCTGTCGATGGTACCCGACAGGTAACCCCGGGAGTCGTTTCTTCATTTTTAACCACTATTGCTGTGTTCGGTCCTCTGGCATTTTTATCGGGTAATATGGGTAAAGTACTGCAATTTATTCCTATGGTACTGATCCTCGTTCTTGCTGTCAGTCTGATTGAAGCCTTTTTGATTTTACCCCATCATCTGGCACATTCTCTCAAACACCATGAGAAGAATACCTCACGCTTTCGGCAACGTTTTGAAGAGCTGCTGGATAACTTTCGTGAAAAAACACTGGGATCAGCCATTGACTTTGTGATCCATCAACGTTACTGGTTCATCGGCAGTGTCATTGCTGTGTTCATAATCAGTCTGGGCATGCTGGTGGGCGGTATCTTGAAATTTCAGGCTTTTCCGGATATTGAGGGCGATATAATTGAGGCCAGATTATTACTACCTCAGGGAACGCCATTATGGCGCACAGAAAGTGTTGTCAAACAGATAACAGATGCCCTGGATAAGGTTGATAAAAAATTCACAGCCATGCAAAGCGGGCAGCAGAAAATTCTGAAAAATATTCAAATTAAATACAATAGCAATCTGGATTCCGGAGAATCAGGCGCACATATAGCGACTATTACGGTTGATCTGCTCACCGCTGAAAAACGCCGGGGTTCTCTTGATGATATCATTAATCTCTGGCGCAATACGGTGGGTGATATACCTGATGTCATAGCGCTGAATTTTAAAGAGCCCGTTATAGGACCCGGAGGTCTGGCATTAGAAGTCAGACTCTTTGGTGATGATACTAAAGAGCTTAAGCTGGCTTCCCTGTCATTGCAAAACTGGTTATCACGTTATGAAGGAGTTTTTGATTTATCTGATAATCTCCGTCCCGGAAAACCGGAAATCAGGCTGCGCATGAGAGAAGGTACTTTCGCTCTGGGCATTGATGCCGCCACAATTTCCAGTCAACTGCGCGCAGCATTCTGGGGTACCACAGCTAATGAAATTCAGGTGGGTTCTGAAGCATATGAAATTGATGTCCGTCTGGCTGAAGCAGATAAAAATACCCTGTATGCATTAGATGATTTTCGTATCACTGATAAAGACGGCAAGCAAATACCGCTGACAACCTTAGTTGATATTGAAAGAGGCCGGGGCTTTTCCCGCATAGAACGTATAAATGGCCAGCGCAGTGTCACCATTACCGGAGATATTGACACCAGTATTGCTAATTCCAGAGAAATCGTCACTCATACCCGAAAAAACTTTATACCTCAGTTACTGGAACAATACCCCGGCGTTCATGCTGGCTTTGAAGGTCAGTCAAGAGAAACAGCCAAAACAGGCGGCTCGATGATCCGCGGCTTCAGTCTGGGCCTGCTGGGTATTTTTATGTTATTAAGCTTCCAGTTCAGAAGCTATCTTGAACCCTTATCCGTTATGTTTATTATTCCTCTGGCTTTGATAGGTGTCATCTGGGGGCATCTGCTCATGGGACTTAATATGACGATGCCGGGCATCATTGGCTTTGCTTCACTCAGCGGTATTGTGGTTAATGACTCTATCCTGCTGGTTGAATTTTTGAAGATGAAAATGAAGGAGGGTCATAATGTCATAGAAGCAGCCAAACTGGCCAGCCGTGCCCGGTTCCGTGCTGTGGTTCTCACCTCAGTGACCACTATAGCAGGTCTCACTCCCCTCTTACTGGAAAAAAGTTTACAGGCACAAATATTAATACCTCTGGCCACCAGTATTATTTTTGGTCTGCTGGCAACAACCGTATTAGTTTTATTGGTTGTACCGGCTTTATACAGTATTTTAGACGACTTCAGAACTAAAAAGTGAGTCATCCCTGTCAGGTAGTTCAATTTTTTACATGACTATTTCCTGATTATAAACACGGGTCTGGATTTTGTCTCTATGGAGTATTATTAATGAAAAGAGTTGCCATTATTGGTAGTGGTTTTGCTGCTCTAACGGCGGTCAAAACACTGCGTCAATCCAGTACTGATCTGCAAATAACCGTTATTAGTCCCAGGGCTGAATTTCACTATCTTCCAGGTTCAATCTGGATACCCTGTAATTTGAGACAGGCAGACGATCTCATTATTCCCCTGGACAATTTCTTTAAGCGCATGCAGGTCAAACATATTAGCGCAGAGGCCACCGGGATGAAAAATGGTGGTCGTATTGTGATAACAAATGAAGGTGAAATTGAAAATGATGCACTCATTATTTGTTCTGGCGGACGTTTTCTAAAAAAACTACCGGGAATTGAGCATGCGATCACGCCTTGCGAAGGCATTAATGCCACTGTAAAAATACGAAAACGGCTGATGGCGATGGACAGCGGCACCATCGCATTTGGATTTTCAGGTAACCCAAAAGAACCCAGTGCTATGCGCGGTGGTCCTATGTTTGAATTTCTCTTTGGTATTGATTGCCAGTTGCGCAAGGATGGACGACGCAATAAATTCAAACTGATTTTTTTTACTCCCTCTGAAAATCCAGGGCAAAGACTGGGACCTAAAGCCGTTAGCGGGCTTTTAAAAGAAATGAAAAAGCGTGATATTGAGACTCATCTGGGCGATAAAATGAAGCAATTCACTGCTCATAGTGTTATTACTGAGGGCAAAGAATTTCAGGCCGACCTGATTATTTTTATGCCCGGAATGACAGGCAATCACTGGTTTGATAATACCGACCTGCCTCGCTCAGAGGGCGGGATGATACGTGCTGACGCACATTGTCAGGTTGAAGGAATGGAAAAAGTCTATGTTGCCGGTGATTCGGGCAGCTTTCCCGGACCTGACTGGATGCCAAAACAGGCACATATGGCCGACTTACAAGCTGCAGCCGCGGCAAAAAATATAATCGCTGAATTTAATAGTCAGCCAGTCACTCATACCTTTAAAGTAGAATTAATTTGTATTGTTGATAGCCTGAATTCAGGAATACTGGTCGCCAGAACCAATAAACTAAACATTATTTTACCTCGAATGCGTATATTTCACTGGCTGAAACGTTTCTTTGAGTGGTGGTACATACGTCAGTACAAGTAGTTATTCTCCTCCTCCAGGAGTAGAAACCCCTGCATTCTTATGCTCAGAGACGATGTATTGAGTTGCCTATTCTATCTTTGATATACCATGTTGGAGCAGCCAGCTGCGATCGAGCTCCCAGCTGACCCGCTCAACTTCAGCATCAGCAATAACCGTCTTGCTCGCCAGAATCTGAACGTTAGCGAGAGCTTTTTGGGCTCTTTGAAATTCAGGAGACTGGGTCGATTTACCTTTGACATGTGGAAAAAGAATACCCAGAATTTTACTCACTGGCACTTCAGTGGAGCGAGGACTACTCATAACAGCAGTCCCATTATTGATACGTAATACTTTAAAATGATAAGGAAATTCATTGATGATCGTTATTGATTCTAAACGCTCATTAAGCTCACTGACTTTAGGACTTTCATACAAAAAAACTATTGTCAGAGCAAGTGTTAATATTCCTAAAATAAAAGCGTAAATTTTAGTGCCGCGATCCATTGTCATTGCCTTTAATAATTCAACTTAATAGTTAGAGTTTGAATAAAATGGATATTGTAAGCCTGCCAGTTTAAATAACATACGCACAGGTCCATGAGGGAAAAGCTCATACAGGCAATTTATCTCTGATCCCTGCTGACAATATTTATTATCATGATTTTGATCAAGTGTCAGTAGCATTTTATGCATACTGGGTTGAATTTTGTTCTTCTGATAGTAATCTCGAAAGTAATTGATCAGCTTACGCGTATTTTTACTGATAAATTTATGTCCATCAGCCTCATGCTTTTTAATCAATGCATCTCGAACCTCAATATTCCAATCAGCATCGTTTAGCAGATACCCTGCTTCATCGGTTTGAATTGTCTTACCGTTGACATCAATACTCATTGGTGTTGCTCCTTTGTATTCTTTATTCAGTAAATTGATTCATAACTTTTTGATGAACTGCTCCATTCCTGCTTGGAGTGGGTTCAACTGAGAATTCCAGGTTAAATGATGGTTTACATTCTATTGAGAATAAGTCTTATTCACAGTGATAATTATCACAGTAGAATACTACGATATTATTATTCTGAAGTATAAAAGTACAAAGAACGGTTCTTCACGAATTTGCATACTTTTCCAAATATCAGCAAAACTACCATTGCTGCCGTTCGGATAAGTGCTTCTAAGGCCGACTGCCGGGTAGACTGGTGCGTCTGACTGGGGACGCTCAAGTCCATCCATGGAACGCTTAATGAAAACATCCCTGTTTTCAGATACCCCATTC
>DAOVUK010000157.1 GCA_030632625.1 Gammaproteobacteria bacterium | reverse complement strand
TTCTTTAGAAGGGGGATTGAGGGGGTTGCAAATCAACAACTTAAACCCCCTCAGTCCCCCTTTGCCAAAAGTAGGCGCCCTGAGGCGAAAAAGGGGGAAGCAAAAGCATAGCAGTTTTGGTACTTTAATAAATGCCAAGTCCCTTAATCAACAAACCGAGTCGATTTTTGTTTTATAGATTGAAAATGCCATTGAATTTCCTATCCTTCAAGAATCTTACTTCCAGATTGACTGTTGCATATTTTCGTCCCTTACTGGTAACGTTGTAATACCGAGAAAATCGAGCAGTCCACTTTCTGCTGAGGGAGCTAGAAAACGTTTGCTCAGCCATTGATCCACCGGCGCCAGGGCAAACATGGGCAGCAGCAGCCAGGTTGCAAATACTGATAGTTCATCCATCTGCAGCAGTGATGCCAAAATGATGACTAAAAAAAGATTCGGATAACTCATAGCCACATAGTCGTCTATTGCATAGAGACTTCCGCGCCGGGCCATGCCAAAGGCAACTATCCTTAATATTATACCTGTAATCAGCGCATACCAGCCGTAGGAGTTGAAAGAATCCAGATCTAGCCGCTGCGCGGAGAGGAAAATGAACAACACGATCAGAAGCACTGCAGCAGCGGCATTATGTTCCGCGAAGCGGGCAGTCTTGATGGGATTTAGCGAGCGCATCATATAGGAGAGCGCGATCGGTATCAGCAGGACCGATCCTGACGTAATTAGCAGGACAAAGACTGATCCCGCTACATCAGTCACACCTAATAGACTCAGCAGCAGCGGGATAAAGAGCGTTCCCACCAGGGTAGAACCCAAAATGGTATAAGCGGTTGGAAGGACCATTCCTCCCGTGCTGCGGCTGATAATGATACCACTGGCTGCGGCAGGGGCGGCAAATATAATTGCCAGCCAGGTCAACCACTCGTGTTGTGGATTAAGGTAGGCAATCAGGCCAACTCCCAGTGGCAGCACGGCATAACGCATTATGGTCAGCTGTATCGAGAATACCGGTGTGCTGGAGCGTGACCCACGGAGGCCGACTCGCGTCAGACCGATCGTCGCAGCAATAGTCAACAATCCCATACTCATGAGAGGCGGGATCTGGAGATCTGGTGTCAGTTTGTGCGTTATCAGCCCAAGAGCAAGCGAAACCATCATCAGGAAACTATGGTTGAGGACGATCCATTCTCGCAGGTTGTTTCCGAATCTGGACTCTTGTCGCAAGTATGAGTCCAGTTTTGAGGCATTGAGCAGACTGGCATTGGGAAGGCGCAGATCATAGCCCCCATGCTCAGGCATGCGCAGGATCAAACGGGCCAGTAGTTCGATAACATACTTGTGGGCGACTACTACAATACGCATACCACGAACCAGCAATGGGTGTAGTTCATCCCTGAGAAAGGACAACACCCGCCTATAGAGGGCACTGAAACTCTCGCCATCCTGATTCTGTTTATTATCGCCGTAGAGGGCTGTTTCATAGTTTGCCAATCCCATCTCGCTTTGCAGAAATGCCTTGTTACGTAGAGTGAAATCACCAAAATCCCGCTCCTGAATTCGCGCATCGAGTATTACCCCCGTTTCCTCAGCACCTATGCCCGTAGCGAAATCAGGGAATACTAATTCAGCTGTACGGTGGGCACGCTGCAGTGGTGAGGTATAGATACGGTCCGGGGCTGAATCTCGCCATTGCTTCGATGCCTTACGCGCCTGGGCCTCGCCAAGAGGGGAAAGAGGTGCATCAACCGCACCCGCAAAACGATTCACCTCGTTGCAAGTTGATTCGCCATGACGAATCAGTGAGAGGTTTTTCCATTTCTGTCTGTTTCTTTTCTGTCTGTTCATTATGATTATTCAACTATAAATGTGATTGTTTATTTGTTATCGACTGATATAGCAAAACCTTTAGCGCCAGGAAAAAAATTATTTATTTAATATTGCACTGGCAATAAAGCACAAGATTTGCAGCTCATCTAAAATTCTGTATGTAATAATGGTGTGGACAGAGGCGCTTACGTACTAGCCTATTCTACAGTGCGGAGTTCGGGCTGTGGTTAGCAATATGGGATGCAAGCAAAGCCATACTGCAAAAATTTATTGCTGCGGAATAATTGTGGGTATGTTATGCAGATAATGTTCAAAGTTTTCCAGCGTCAGGGGTTTGCTTAAAAAGTAGCCTTGAATCATAGCGCAGTTTCTGTCCTTTAAAAATTGGTACTGCTGGGATGTTTCCACACCTTCAGCCACCAGTTTTAATTTCAGGCTCTGGCTCATGGATATAATTGCTTCGACCAGGGCTGCATCTTCCCGATCCTCCGGTAAATCATCAATAAAGGATCGGTCTATCTTAAGTGTGGTTACTGGAAAACGTTTCAGATAACTTAACGATGAATAACCTGTGCCAAAGTCATCGATGGCAATTTCAATTCCCATTTTACGTAAGCTATTCAGTGTGTTCATAGTTTCATCGTTATTACTGAGTAACAGACTTTCGGTAATCTCGATGGTCAGCAATTTAGGATCGAGACCGGATAACTTGATGGAGTCCTTTACCAGTTGTAGTACATCTGCGCGTTGAAACTGACAGCTTGAAATATTTACTGCTATTCGTAGCGGCTGGTGATATTGCTGGTTCCATTTCTGTGCGGCATGACAGGCTGTTTTCATAATCCATTCGCCAATCGGTAAGATCAGCCCAGTGTCTTCCGCCAATGGAATAAATTCAGAGGGAGAGACCGGTTCATGGTCAGTCAGGTTCCAGCGTAACAAGGCTTCAGCACCAATAATCTGTTTATTCGATGTTTGATAAATGGGCTGATAATGCAGTTCCAGTTGATCTTTTTCTAAGGCCTGGCGCAGTGCAACTTCCAGTTTTCGGCGCCTCTTGGCATGCTGGTTCATTTCTATGGTAAAAAACTGAGCGTTATTGCGTCCCTTATCTTTTGCGCGGTACATGGCGCTGTCGGCATTGCGTAACAATTGACCGGCCTCGGCACCATCATCGGGATAGATGGTGATGCCAATGCTGGCGGAAACATAGGCTTCATTTTCTTCCAGTTGAAATGATGCAGACAGTGTTTCCAGAATTTTGCTAACCACATCTTCAACTGGATGTATCTCACTAAGATCCGGCATTAGTACGGTAAATTCATCGCCGCCCAGACGAGCGACGGTATCGGAGCTGCGGACAATGTCGACCAGCCTCAAAGAAGCCAATTGAAGCAGCTGATCACCGGCGGAATGGCCTAAGGTGTCATTGATATGTTTGAACTGATCCAGATCGATGAACATCAAGGCTATCCGTGTATTAGATCGCTTGGCTCGTTTAATCGCACCGACAAAACGATCAAGGAATAGACTTCTGTTAGGCAGGCCGGAAAGTGGATCATAGTTAGCCTGCCGGCGAATTTTTTCTTCATCTTTTTTAAGTGTATGAACGATTCGAATCAGTGCATGACTGAACTCATACAGTTCAGCGATCAGGCTTTGCTGAGGCAGCTGATAGGCATCTGGAGCACCGCCTGCAATATTTTTTGTGGCCAGTACCAGTGAGTTCAATGGTCGACTGATTCGATTGGATAACCAGATAGCCAATATAGTTGCCAGCAGGGCGCCCGCGAAAGAAAGAAAAAAGGCATTGATGATGCCCTCCTGTCGCGCCTTCATTAATTCAGTACTGGGCATGAAATAGTGCAATTTTGTATAATTTTCCAACTGAACCAGATAACCTTCGTTTTTTTCTATGCTGATATCCTGTATTTCAACCAGCCCCCGCTGGTATATGCCCTGACTATTTATCTTGATTTCAGAACCTGATTCCAAATCGTAAAATGACTGACTACCGGCAGAATAAAGCAGTCGAGCGCCCTGTTGCTGATTGCGCGGGTGAATATATTGATGAGGGTGTAGATGATAAATACTGCCGGCGTTACCCAATAGTTTCTCTCGGCTGTTTATCGGGCTTGTAAATCCAACGTAAAATTTACCGTCTTCTGTACGAAATATACGTCCGTCTAAAGTATTTTGTTCTACAAAGTGACTGATTAAATCTTTTATTCCAGCCTTATCGTTGGAAACGATAATTTCTGAATTGTTTTTGACGATGAAGTGGATGATACCCTGATGTTTCTCATTATGAGCGGTTATTCGCTCCTGCAGCTGATAGTCAACGTCAAGCATTAACGTGACGCGAACACTGTTATCCAGTGCAAATAATTTAAGTTGTTGGTCAATATGCTGCAGCCTGGTTCTGATTTTCTGAGAGAATTCCTCACTCTCAGAAATAATTCGGTCTTGAAATTCTATAGTCAACTGGTCATCAAATACCTTGAACATAGTAAAAGCAGTGATCAGAGTGGTGACCACGGTAATTCCGGCGATGGTCAGGCTGAGAAGTGTAGCCAGGCTAATTCTTCTGATATGATAGAAGGGTTTTTCCCCGGGCCTGCTAGATGTTTTATCCAAGGTATCCATACACGAGTAGGTTAATATTTATCCTGAAAAAGTGCTAAGAAAATTTCATCAGTGCACTACTGATAAACTTCATCAGCGGCCAGCAATATGTCAGAAGGTATTTGTATGCCCAGGGCTTTGGCCCGATTAACATTAAATACCAGTGCATAGCGTTTTGCATCTTCAACCGGAATTTCACCGGCTGGTTTACCGGCTAAAATTTTCGCGGCGATTTCACCGGCCTGATATCCCATTGATTCGAAATCAACACCCGCGCCCCCGAGTAATCCGAGTTTTACAAACGCAAAGTTCAGCGGAATTGATGGTATTTTACTGTTTTTCCCGGTCCAGGATAGAATTTTTGTCGCGGTGTAGGTCTGACCGTTTTTATCAGTCAGACGTAGCGCGATGGGATACAGGGTATCGACATCCGACTCATTCGATTCTAATATTTTCTGTTGATATTCTTCCCAGCTATCGGTGATAAAAAAATCGGCTTCAGCCGGTATGGGTTCATTTTTTATTTCAATTTTTACCTGGCGAATCAGGGCCTTCCCAGTGGGTGAGTTGTCAGAAATGATACGGATTTTTTTTAATCCGGGCTGTATGTTTTTCTGTACCTTGACAGCGGTTGAAAAATGAATTTTTTCATATACACCGGTAATATTGTGGCCGGGCGCATCAATGTTCTCCAGCCACCGCGCCACCTTATTATAACGTTCTGGAATATTGTTCATGCCGCTGAATACGATCTGTATGTCAGTGTCTACCAGCTCCAGTGCCACGGTGCGAAAGGCGTTATCATCGAGTGTTACCAGAATATCTGGCTTGAATTTATTGATTTTATCCAGTGCAATGACTGCCTGTTGATGAATCAGTTCAGCTGTGTTGTTGGTTTTTTTGGTATCCATTGCATAACTTTCGAACAACAGATCATCAACCCCATATCCAGCCTTCAGTAAAGCGTTCTGTACACCCTGGCTTTGTGGTTTTCCGCACACATGAGTTATTTCATAGCTATGAAGAATGAAGATACGCTTTTTATCATCGGCTAAGGCGTTGTTTAGAGTAAAAATTACTGACAATAAAAAACTGAATAATATGGTTGATGGTAAATGAAGTTTCATCAAACAGACCTCGTTAGAATAGTGTTAACAATCTGTAACTCATTGCTTGGAGAAATATAATCTCATGAACCTGACTATGAGTTGCCTTGATCCGTAACTTCAACTCGACTGAAAGTAGCTAATGAACTAAATATCGAACGATATTTTGCAAATAATATTATTCGCGATCTATCGTATATGCTTAAGGATAGGAAATTAAATGGCACTATTCAATCAATAAATCGAAACTATAGCATTTTTTGTATTTTATATTGAGAGTGGATTAAATAGACTGCGGTTCTAAAAAATTTTGGACAGCTAAGCAGCAAAAGTGGTGGTATGAAATAGCCAAAGGGAATATAGATTCAACTGCAATTAGATGTCGTCGTTGCAGGGATATCATTAAGGCAAAAAAAGAACGTCAGAAAAAACATATGGAAGAAATGGCATTAAAAAAGTCACATCAAAATGAAGCATTTTTTAAAAACACCTAATAATATGTGTAGATTAAGTGACTGATGAAAATCGGTTAAGTTCTACAAAATGTAATAAAAAAGGGAAGTTGCTAAGAACTTCCCTTTTTTGACCATGGACGGTCTTATGCTGCGTAGCACAGGGATGTGCGTGAGCAGTGATTTAATAGCGTCATAGTTCTGAATAGTTCATATTCAATTATTTAGAGTTTCGTCCATCTCTTTTATCAGGCAGTGTGGATGAAGAGCTGCCTGGTGAACCTGAGTTAGTTGTGGTACGAGATCTTCTGCTGCGGCGCCCGGAAGTCTTTTTAGGTTTTTCCGTTGTTTCTACAGGCGCTGAAGGTTCCTCATTACTGACCGAAGGCTTCTTAGCAGCTGCAGGCTCTTTGCTCGCTGAAGGCTCTTTGCTCGCTGAAGGCTCCTTGCTCGCTGAAGGCTCCTTGCTCGCTGAAGGCTCCTTGCTCGCTGAAGGCTCCTTGCTCGCTGAAGGCTCCTTGCTCGCTGAAGGCTCCTCATTACTGACTGAAGGCTTCTTAGCAACTGAAGATTTCTTATTCGCTGAAGGCTTCTTAGCAGCTGAGGGCTCTTGCTCTTTATTAGCTAAAGGCTTAGCTGAAGGGTCTTTGCCAGCTGAAGGCTCCTTGCCGGCTGAAAGCTCCTTGCCAGCTGAAGGCTCCTTACCAGCTGAAGGCTCCTCACTCGCTTGAGCAGCATTGCTTGTATCATTGTTTTTTTTTGATTTTGCTGCAGCTGCTGCTTTCTTTTTTGCTGCAGTCTTTTTGCGAGCTTTTTTCCTGGGTGCTGTTTTTTTAGCCGGGGCCGGCTTAGTTTCAGTTACAGGCTCCTTAGGCTCAGAAATTGCTGATGTTTCTCCTGGTTGCGAGGATTTTATTTCTGCAGAGGTATCAAGCGATGAAGGTTTTGGCGTACTGACAGGTAATTCCTGCCCTTTGTCAGCGCTGGTAGTCGAAGACTCTTTGTCAGCTAATGGCTCTTTGCTAGCTGAAGGCTCTTTGCCAGCTGAAGGCTCCTGTTCTTTATTAGCCAAAACTGAACCAGCAGCAGTATTTCTTCTTACTGCTTTTTTACGGGTGCTGGTTCTGCGACC
>DAOVUK010000154.1 GCA_030632625.1 Gammaproteobacteria bacterium | reverse complement strand
GTCCTTTTATTGTTAGGCGCTGATAAGCAGCCCCAAAAAGAGAAGTTAATTGATTTGTCTGAAAGGGGAAAGGACAGTAATGGCGAAGTCTATAGAATTAAACATACTGTCAGGGCAATTGATTATGGCATAGATATCATGAAGTTCTACCATAGCGGCGTCTTACAGAAAGGTTTTTCATCTTTGTGAGAAAAATTCAGTTCTAAGATTTTTACTATTATCAATCGCCTGGAATCATTTGCCGGGTACAATCATGCTGCGAATTTAAATAATGCAGCAGCAGAAGATGAAATACACATCACTGTTCGAGTGACTCCCTGACTTTAATTTTATCTGTTCTCCAACTCCAAAATTACTCGGTAAAGAAATTTGATATTATTGATTTATAATGTTTTTTTAGCTATATTCTATTGATAAACATTGCTTTTTATTGTTTCTTGCATGTCATTGGAGTTTATCCCATTAATTCAAAAATCCTGCTTTGCCATGAATGTGACTTGCTGATTCAGAATCAGGAAATTGCTGAGGGCAGTAAGTTAGAATGTCCCCGATGCGGGCATGTATTATACCGGCAGAAACATAATACTATCAGTAAAACTCTGGCTTATACCATTACTGCCCTGTTCTGTTTTTATCCCGCAGTGACTGAATCTATCATGACCCTGAATATGAGTGGTTTATCACAACAGCAAAGTCTGCTTGGCGGCGCTCGTGTCCTGATGCAGGAGCAATACTATCTGGTGGCTATTCTGACCTTTATGAGCAGTTTGCTGGTGCCGCTGCTGCGACTGCTATTATTGTTTTATGTTACTTTAAGCATTTCTGTTAATTATTATCATAGCAGTTTGTTCTGGTCCTTTCGTTTATATCATCATATAGAAGAGTGGGGGATGTTAGATGTTTATATGCTGGGAATTATTGTCTCGGTAGTTAAATTATTATCTATGGCAGAAATTCAGCCCGGTTTTGGACTGTGGGCCTATGCCGGCTTATTACTGACTTCTATTCTGGCAACGACGTCACTTAATCACCATGAAGTATGGAGTCTGTTACTGAAAAAAAAGCTGCTTACAAAGAAAAGTTCAGGCAGCAATAAGCAGGAAATTTGTCAGTGATTTCCAGTAAAAAGGCGAACACACAGACATCCTTGAACAAGGAAAAACTGGAACGGGAGTTGATGACCGGTAAAGAGGCTGGCCTGGTTCTATGCACAGAATGTCACTCAATACACCATTATATTTCTCAAGTTGATCTGCAATGTTCTCGCTGTGGCGCTGACCTCCATCAACGTAAGCCCAATAGTCTGAATCGCACCTGGGCGCTGTTAATTTCTTCTATGATATTATTTATACCAGCTAATATTTTGACTATTATGAATGTTGTTTATTTTGGTCAGGATGATCCTTCGACCATAATAGGCGGCGTTATCCTGCTGCTGCAAATGGGTTCTTATTCGGTTGCCTTTGTTGTTTTTGTTGCCAGTGTTCTGGTACCCGTATTTAAAATGATTGGCATTCTGATGATATTATTGTCATTAAAATACCAGATAAATATAACTGATCGGCAGCGGATTAGAATGTTCCGCTTTATTGAATTTATTGGCCGCTGGTCTATGCTGGATATCTTTGTTATCTCCATTCTGGCGGCACTGGTGAATATTAATGGTGTGGCTGTTATTACTGCCGGAAATGCAGCGACGGCCTTTGGCTGTGTTGTGGTGCTGACGATGCTGGCAGCCAGTAGTTTTGATACACGCCTGCTTTGGGATTATAACGTAGCAGAAACCAACAACTGTCAACAAGAATTAGAAATATCACATAATGAATAATAACCAGGAAAATGAAACAATGGATTCGGGGCAGTTCGCACAAGCGAAAGTGAGTGCCAGAAAAAGCTTTTCCCCGGTCTGGATTTTACCCATTGTTGCCTTGTTGATTGGTCTGGGATTAATCCTCAAAAGTTATCTCAATGCCGGAATAATGATTACCCTGCAGGTATCTACTGCTGAAGGTATTGATATTGGCAAAACAAAGATTTTATACAAGGGGCTCACAGCAGGTATTGTTAAAGACAGAATTGTTACAGAGGATCTGCAAAATGTCATTCTGCATATTGAGATGGATAAAAAAGCAGCATCTTTTCTCAATGAGAATACAAAATTCTGGGTTGTTGAGCCACGTATCTCACTCTCCGGCATCTCCGGACTGGATACAATACTTGGCGGTCGTTATATTGCTATTGATGCCGATGACACTGGTCAGGCTAAACGTGATTTTATTGCGCTGGATGTGCCGCCACCGCCATCAACAGATACCCCCGGACTGCATATTAAACTCAGACTGAATCGTCTGGAATCCGTCGATCGGGGCACTGTGATTTACTATAAGCAGATCCCTGTTGGTGAAGTCATTAACTATACGCTGGAAGAAAATGATACTGAAATACACGCCTGGGTTTTAATCAAACCGGAATATGCCCATCTGGTAAAGGAAAACTCTCACTTTTATAATGTCAGCGGTATAAAAATCAATGCCGGCTTATCCGGTGTTCAGATTGAAACCGAATCCATCATCTCAGTTTTAGCGGGTGGTATCGCCTTTTATAATCCTAAACAAAAACAAGACAGCAAACCCGCTAAACATGGTGATTTTTATCTGCTGTATAGTGACTTTGAAGCAGCTCAGGTTGGTATTCCAGTTGTGCTGCGCTTTAAGAGTGTAGAGTCCCTTCAGGAGAATACGACAGAAATTAAATTTCAGGGACGTACCATTGGTCGTATAGGCCGGTTCTCTTATGACATGAAAACAAATGAGACGATTGTATTAGCCAGTATCGATCCTCTTCTGGAAAATGCGCTGACAGAAAATACTCAGTTCTGGGTAGTTAAGCCCAGTGTCAGTCTATTAAATATATCAGGACTGGATGCCTTATTGAGCGGTAACTATATTCAGATGAGGCCTGCCCTGAAAGGTAAGTTTCAAAGGGAGTTCACCGTATCCGAATCGGTGCCAGCTCTTTCTTCAAGTATGCCCGGCCTGCATATTTTTCTTGAAGCCAATGTTTTAGGCTCAATTAATAAAGGCTCTCCCATTTATTATAAAAATATTCCTGTGGGTAATATTGAAGGTTTTAAACTCACAGAAGATGCAAAAAAAGTACAATTAAAAGCCTTTATAAAACCTGAATTTGCTCATTTAGTGAAAAAGAACAGCCATTTTTATAATGTCAGTGGTTTAAATATTAAAGGTGGTGTTTCCGGCATTAAAATTCACACGGAATCACTCATGAGTCTGTTGAAAGGGGGGGTGGCATTTTATACGCCTGAATTTGAAAAAAATCATTCTGAAAGTGAAAATGGTGATAGTTTTGAGCTGTATAAAGATTTTGATGATGCCAAAGCCGGGATTGAAATTTCCCTGGTTTTTGACGACGCAACGGGATTAACTGAAGGTGTCACTAAAGTTGTTTATAAGGGAATTGTTTTAGGACTGGTACAAACTATTACACCGAATAAAACTCAAAAGACAGTCACTGCAACAGTGACTCTTGATCCTATTACTAAAGATGCCCTGGTTGAAGATACCAAATTCTGGATGGTCAAACCCAAGATATCATTAGGTGAAATTATAAACTTAGGGGCTTTGATAAGTGGTGATTATATTACTCTGAGAATTGGTTCAAGCAAGAAAAAGAAAACATCATTTAATGTTACTCAAAGCCGGCCTCCTTTTGAGCATAATTATCCCGGATTGCATTTAAAACTGACCAGTTCACAATTAGGTTCTATTAGTGTTGGTGCACCGGTGATGTATAATCGCATTAAAATCGGGGATGTGCAGGATTATGAACTGGCAAAGGATAGAACCAATATTAATATTCTGATTCATATCTGGCCTCAATATATGGATATGGTGACTGCAAAATCCCGTTTCTATAATGCTTCAGGGTTTCAGATTGATGCCAGCCTTGCAGGTATTGAAATACAGACTGAATCATTTGAAAGCATTATTCGAGGTGGTATTGCTTTATACAATGCGCCTAAAAATCATATCAGCAAAGAGCCTGTTTCTAAAGGCAATACTCAGCAAACTAAATCAGCCCGGGCAAGGTCAAAAAAAGTACTTAACAGAACCATCTATCGTTTGTTTAAGGATTTTGAAGCGGCACGCTCTAATGCCTTTTATGTCCGGGTTCAATTTAAGGAGCCCAAGGGACTGGTTGTTGGCAGTAAGGTTCAATATCGAGGAATCACTGTGGGTAATGTCGAAACCATCAGTCTCAGCGAAAAAAATTCTGATTCGGTCTGGGTGACCCTGGAGCTGAATGCATTATTAAAACCAGTATTAGGAAAAAAATCTCACTTTTGGGTCAGTACAGCAAAGTTGGGACTGGTCAGGACAGAAAATCTGGATACCTTGTTAAAGGGCAGCTATATTACTGTTCAGCCCGTTAAGGGTAAATCGACAGGCTTTTTTATTGGCCTGGAAGAAAAACCACTCATTACTCAGAGCGACAGTGGCTTTAATGTGAGTTTAACGGCATCTCGTTTAAGTTCAGTTAAAACCGGTGATCCAGTTTATTACCGTCAGGTCAGGGTGGGTACGGTGCTTGGTTCTGAATTAGCTGATACTGCCGATCAAATTTTAATTCATCTGAGTATTAGAAATCGATTTAAGCCATTGATTCGCGAAAATAGTAAGTTCTGGCATGCCAGTGGTATCGCTGTGGATATCAGTTTGTTTGGTACTTCAAAAATCAGGACAGAATCATTAGAGTCTGTTCTGGCCGGCGGCATTGCCTTTGCAACACCTGACAATGAGCGAATGGGTAAAATGCTCTCACCCGGCAGTTTTTTTGTTTTGCATGATGAACCCAAACAGGAATGGACGCAATGGAATCCTATTATTCATTTAGCAAAAGAAACGCAACAGGATTAGGTTTTAGGTTGGTAAGTTGATATGTTTGTAAGTTGGTATGTTGATATGTAAAACATAAAAACGTACCAACATAAAAACTTACCAACTTACTAACATAAAAACGTACTAACATAAATACTGACCAACATAATAAAAACAGGCAGAAACACTACTTATGGATTTGAACTGGATAGTTATTTCCCTGCAGGAAACTGAATGGATTTTAGCCACCTTTTTTATGGGGCTGATGGCCTATAAAATCGGCCTTCCCCCGATGGTGGGATTTTTAGTGGTAGGCTTTATTTTCAAAGCCTATGGTCTGGAAAGTACCCATGAACTGCGGGAAATCGCTGATCTGGGTGTGACTCTGATGTTGTTTACCATTGGTTTGAAGCTGAATCTAAAAAGCCTGCTGCGGATCCAGATATGGGGTGTGGCATCAGCCCATATGCTGATCACTATACTGTTTTATGCCGGACTGTTTTTTGCCCTTAGCCTCACCGGCTTAGAGACCTTTGCTGACATTGATATCTGGGCAGCCCTGCTGATTGCTTTTGCACTGAGCTTTTCCAGTACTGTCTTTGCTGTTAAGGTGCTGGAAGGTAAGAATGAAATGGGGGCTCTTTATGCACAACTTGCCATTGGTATCCTGATTGTTCAGGATATTTTTGCCGTAGTTTTTCTGACCGCATCAACCGGTAAAATTCCCTCTGTATGGGCTCTGGTCCTCCTGGGTTTGCCATTTGTTCGTCCGCTCCTGTATAAATTAATGGATCAGGTTGAACATGGTGAATTACTGGTTTTATATAGCTTGCTTCTGGCTGTCGGCGGTGCGGCTGTGTTTGAGCTTGTAGGTATGAAAGCTGATTTAGGTGCTTTGATCTTTGGTATCTTGTTAGCCCGGCATAGTAAAGCCGCTGAGGTTGCTAAAACCCTTTATAATTTTAAAGATCTTTTTCTGATTGGATTTTTTGTCAATATTGGCCTGTCCGGCGATCCCTCAGTTGAAAATCTTATCCTGGCCAGTATTTTATCGTTGTTTATGGTTGCTAAGGTTCTGCTCTTTTTCTGGTTATCAGTTAAAACACGCTTAAGATCCAGAACTTCTTTTCTTACCTCACTCAGTTTAGCTAATTATTCGGAATTTGGTCTGATTGTCGGCGCTATTGGCGTCAATAATGGCTGGATGAGTCAATCCTGGCTGATCACCATAGCCATTGCTCTGGCAATGACCTTTGTTATTGCATCCCCTCTCAATGCGGCTGCTCATGAATTATATGCCCGATACTCTGCAAAGCTCAGATACTGGCAATCAGAAACACGCCTGAAAGATGAATTACCCGTTGATGTTTCAGGAGCTAATATTCTGGTGTTTGGCATGGGAAGAATTGGTACCGGTGTTTATGAGGATCTCAATTATCATTTTTATAATAAAGTTGTGGGTATTGATTTTGATACAGGTGTATTTAAAGAGCATGGAATTTACAATAGAAAAGTGATCTATGCCGATGTAATGGATAAGGATTTTTGGGGAACCATTGATTTAACTGAAATATCCATGGCTTTTTTAAATCTGCCAGATTTTGATAAAAATCTGTTTACTGTGAAGCAGTTAAAAGAAAAAGGTTTTCAGGGGCATATTGCTGCGATTGCCATGTATGATGATGAAATTAGTCTATTAAAAAATGCGGGTGCAGCTGCGGTGTATAATTTTTATTCTGAAGCAGGTATTGGTTTTGCAGAGCATGTGAGACATAATCTACTGGATAGTAAAAAAAGATTGAAAAATAAACCCTCAGTGAAAGGAAACCTCTGAGCGCCTGTATCAGAAAAGAGTATCAGGCAATAATATCAGGGATCAGCATATTTTCCAGCTTGATTATCTTGTCTTTTAGACAGAGTTTACGTTTTTTAAGACGAGAAATTTGCAGCAGGGTGTGAATTGTTGTCGGCATATGATGAATAGCATCATCCAGATCGCGGTGTTCAAGCTTCAGTTCTTCAAGCTTTTCACGTATTTTGTGCTTTTCTACTTCATTCATAAGTTTGCTTTTTTGTCAGATTAGATTATAAGTATCTGTTATAACTATATCAAAATCAAGATTAAGGGATGAGGCAATTATTAAAGTACCAAAGATAACGCAGGATAAAAAATCAAGAGCTAGGCGTGGAACCGCAGGAATATCAGTATCTTTCAAGGTTTCACAACGACGCTATTGTTTTTTTAGACAAGTTAGATTGGTACTTTAATAAATGCCTCATCCCTAACCATTTAAGGAATATCAGAATGCTTATAAAAAAAACAATGCGCCTTTTTTTTTT
>DAOVUK010000018.1 GCA_030632625.1 Gammaproteobacteria bacterium | reverse complement strand
GTAAGTGTAAAACAGGGTACTGACACCTGGGATAATATTTTACTGTTTCTCTATAGTTAACTATAGAACTCATAGATATAAAAATAAAGCTCTATTGGTTTGTCTGGTATTACCTCACGGATTGTTATTGCACATCAACAGCAGGAATCTCTGTTTTTTCCAGTTCTTTTTTCAATGCTCTCTGCACCGAGATAATGGGATCCAGTGACAGGCCGAACAGCAGAAACTCGTTGGCTGATTGCTGTTTTTCCTGTCGCTTGAGCTGTCGTCCGGTATATAAACAGCGCAAAGCGATATAATTTCTTGTTTCATGAAAAACTGCCTTTGCTTTGCTGGAATTCTCCCTGCCATTAAAGAAATTATTCCAGTGGCTGGTAATATCCTGCAGTGCAGCCAGCGCATTTTCATCTTTGGCTAAATTCTTCAGCTGTGTTTTGAGTGCCTGATATAACTGGGGATTTTTTTCAAGATAGTGACTATCTATGGATTCTAATGCGCTCAGATAAGAAAAAATCTGCTCACCATTGGCTGTTTCTGCATGTAATGCCAGCTGATAGTCACTGAGCAGAGTATTAATACGCTCCGTTTTTGCCTGCTCGATTTGATTTTTAATGAGCATCAGAGACTTTTCTTCAGGTAGTAAATTCAGCGCTTCATCAGCAATATCATGGGCAAGATTGAATGTGTCCTGAGCGATTGCTGTTTGTATCTGTTGTTGATAAAAAGCAATGAGCTGTGTTTGCAGCGTTTTAATCACACGCTGTTTTTGCGGCTCAGAAAAATTGCTCTGCAGATCTTTAATAAGCGTATTAACAGCGGCTGGCTGATCACTTTGCAGCGCTTCCTGAAGTTGCTTTTCGATGTCAGTTATTTTTTCGTAGCTGCTTAACTGCTGCTGATATTTTTTGTCTAAGTTAAGCAGTTCTTCACTTTGAGCGTCAGAAGGTATGACTGTTTTCCAACTTTGCAGATACTCAAATGCCAAATCAAACTGTTCATTGTTTATTGCCTGTTCAACTTGTCCAGCAAAAACTTCAGAAACACCGGGATATTTAACTAGCGGATTATCGGGTTCTATACTGACAATCTGCTGCTGCAGGTCTTGTAGTGCCTTGACATCAAGCACATCACTGCTGAGGATTGCTTGATAACTCTGCGCTAAATCTTCCACATAGCGATTTTTGTATTGAAGAATTTTATTGTTGAGCTGCTGCAGTGTTTGCTGCTGATTTTCTATCTCTGCAAACAGAGTAAATGCCGTTTCAACCTGTTTAAACGCAGCAGTGTAGTTTTGTGTCTCGATATCAGCAGATACGTTTTGATTAAAATAAGCCATTAATTTTTGTCTGACTGCCGGCTGATTCAGTATGTCAATTTTTGTGCGGCTATCCAGTTCTAACAGCTCATTAATCACTGCCTGCATCTGCTCGTCACTGCTGGCTGTTATCCGTTCAGAGAGATGCAGGAGCTGTTGCTGATAGTTAAGTTCATGCGCCAGTTCTTCCTGCTGAGGTGCAGCCGTAGTGATCAGGTGACGCCAGTGGCTCAGCAGCTCTTCAGCCTGCGTGAGACTGCCGCTTTGCAGAGCGTTTGAAATTTCCTGCTGATAGCGTTCAGAGAGTTTTGGATCGACCAGTATTTCATGCTGTGGCGCGAGCCTGCTAATAAATTTATGAGTGGCCTGCAGACAGGGCTGCAGCTCGATCAACGACTTGCTGTCATCTGACATGCACTGATGATAATTATTTTCCAGTTGACTCAGGTGCTCAATTTTCCAGGAAAGAACCTGTTCCATCTGATCGGCAAGATTTTTAGAATCAGGATATTTTTCAATAATATTGATGGAATAGGCTATTGCCTGGTCAAAATTATCGGCTGACAGGGCTTTGTTAATGTTGTCCATATAATAATTGATTAACATTTCCCTGACATCATGGTTTTTAAATATCAGAGTTTGAACCTCAGCCTGGAAGCCATGTAAAAACTTGATGGGATCCATTTCTGTGGTGGCCTGGGCGATGGAAAATTGAGCCAGTGATAATAGTGTCTCTTCATTAACAAGAAAGTCTAATTGCTTTTTCACCGGCATGGCCTGAAACTTTTCTATACCCGACTGCTGGTTATGTGAAATTGCTTCAATGATTTGATTTTTTTTCCAGCTGTCATAGCCTTTATTGATGAGTATAGGCGTCAGGATTATGGCCAGCAGCAGGATTGGGGCAATGATCAGCCAGCGAGAGCGTTTTCGTTTAGCGGATAATTGCGGCAGATAAAGTTCCTCAAAAAATTTCTCGGCGCTGGAGGTTCGATCCTTCCGGTTAAAAGTCAGACCTTTCAATATTGCCTGAAATTCAGCTTGTTTGAGTCCTTTAACTGGCCTGGGACGCATTTTGTCCCGCTCTGCTTTAGTCGCCATGACACCATTAAAGACATGCTTGCCGGAAACTAATT
Source organism: Gammaproteobacteria bacterium (assembly GCA_030632625.1). Classification (GTDB taxonomy): domain Bacteria; phylum Pseudomonadota; class Gammaproteobacteria; order GRL18; family GRL18; genus GRL18. Next base: position 12,747 of record DAOVUK010000018.1, on the reverse strand, counting down.
CATAAGCGATACAGGCAAGACTGTATATATCATCCCGTGGGTCAGGGGACTCCTCCAGCAGCATTTCTACACTGGCATAAGCCGTTGAGATAGCCCCCAGACTGCCCGGATCAAAGCGGGTTTTATCCCGGTCACTTTGCTTGGATAGCCGGGCAATGCCAAAATCAATCACTTTGGCTTTTTTAGTCTGCGGATCGTAAAAAACATTACCGGGTTTAAGATCCAGATGGATAATGCCTTCATGGTGTGCATAGTTCAGTGCTTTACAGATACCGCCGATAATCGTCTTCGCCTCCTGGAGGGGAATTCCATTCGGGTGCTGCCGGATAAATTCCTTTAAAGGTATGCCTTCAAGAAATTCCATGACGATAAAAACTTCACTCTCATCACGATTGAGTTCATAGGCCTTGATGATATTGGGGTGAATGAGCTGTTTGTAGCGGGCAAATTCCCGAACCAGAGCTTTCAGAGCATAAGGGTGGCTTCTGATTTCATGATTGATAAACTTGATCGCAACATATTTGTCCCTTGAATCTCCGGCATCCTGGATGAGGTCAATGGCTTTCCAGACTTCGCCCATCCCGCCTTTACCAATACTGGAAACCAGTCGATAAGTGCCTCTGATAGTTTGCTCTGCCTGTATTGCCTTGTTTTCATCGCCCTTGTCCCACTTTAATAGTTCATTGAGCAATGAGGACGAGTGGGAATCAGTATGCTCTTCTGGTTCTTCTGCGGCAGCAGATTCTGTTTCTACAGGGGGAATAAAGATCCTTGTTTTGGGATCAGATATGATGCCGGATAATTGTTCTGCAAGTCCGTCAGGCAATTCGGCTTCACTCATTAAATCTTGAATTTCTGCCAGGGACTGCTCGGATATATCAGCCATAGACGAGCGTAACTCATCAAACTTGTGGATAAGCATGTCGGCATCATATTCACCTTGTCGGAAGGTTTGTAATGCCTGGGAATAATCATCCTTGCTGAACGTTTTTTTCATAATTATCTGAGTATTTGTTCCATTTAATCAGTTTCTACCCCGGTTGCTTTAGCCAGAACGATAGTAACATTATCCCGTGCACCGCGCTGCAGGGTAAGTTCGATGAGTTTTGGGACCAGTTGTTCAATCGAGACCGTTTTTAACATGTTTTCTATTTCAATATCAGTGATTTCCTTGTTCAGACCATCACTGCATAATAGGAATATATCATTATCTTTAACTTCCTGCATTTGCGCATCGAGGTATAATGATGTTTCTGCACCAATGGCATGAGTGAGTGATTGTGCATAAGGATAAGTCTCGGCTTCTTCAAGGCTGACTCCCCGTTCCAGAAGCATATTAATATTACTATGGTCATGAGATATCTGCTCAAGATGGCCGTTACGAAATAAATAAACCCGGCTGTCTCCGGACCATAAATAAACACAATGCCTGTTTCTGGCAATTAAAATCACCGCCGTGCTGCCGATGATTTCATCTTCACTGCTGTCAACTGCCATGTCGATAAGTGATTGATTGACCTTTTCCAGTTCGAGATAAATTCGTTTAACAGTCATACCAATATTCTTAGCCGCTGTTAACTGCTTTAAGGCACTAATAATCGCCTGGCTGGCGATTTCACCTGATTTATGGCCGCCCATACCATCCGCTACAGCCCATAATTGTTTATCAGGAATATTAGTATAAGCATCCTGATTGATGCTGCGTACTTGTCCGGTATTGGTTTCACCGTATGACAGCCACTGGATCGGATTATTCATTTGATATCATATTGTCTGTGAGAATTAGGAGGCACCTGTTTGCCTTTCCAGCCCCATTTTTGCCAGTTGCCGTCAAACATGGCGGCAATGCCGTCGAATGGCGGCAGACCTTCGCAGACTAATAAGGAAGGTGCGACATGCTCCGATCCCATAGTCCACCAGACGCTATAGGCAAAACAGCATTCTTTGAGAACCTGATCAAGAAAACCGGGCATGAATTTAACTATCGACTCAGATGAATCAATGTTCAGATGATAAGCATGGAAGATTTTTTCTTCTTCTTTGGGTATTGCAGGCGGCTCCATGTCAGTGGCCTGCTGGTCTACGACAGGTTGTATCTGGCTTAATGACTGTTGAAAATGATCCAGCACAAAATTATCCTCCAGACAGGATAACAGCAGAGTTTCCAGGTTATCAAAACAGGTTTTGTTTTGTTCCAGGGTGATAAATGGATTGCTGTTTTGATCGCCTGCCACACTCAGGGTCATGGGATAGTATCGTCCGACTTTATCGACACTGGGCATGACCAGCCCGGACCAGCCTGTTCTACCGCATATGCCTGGTGATAAGGCAAAGCGGTATATCGGGCTGGTCAGATAATAATTCAGCCAGTTATCACCTAATTGCTGGCGAGTGCTGAGCACCGCTTCCTGTAACCAGGCATCCCAGGGGGTGATAAAGCTTTGTGGTAAGCTTTTGTTAATAAAGTCACCGTGTGCAGGTACTTTACCAAAATAGCCGATTTTTAAAGGTTCTCTGGACATCTGAATGACTTTAGGTCTGATTGTTGAAAAGGGTTAATCGCACTGCTGGCCTGAAGTTCAAACTCGGCATGTCGATCCTGGATCTTAAAAATGATATGAAAAATAGTCGGGTTGGATGTTGGCGTAATACCCGCAAGGTCAAACAGTTGAAAGAGTGCCCATGGACCTTCTTTAGTGAAACCCGAAAAACCACCCTGAGGCGGCAAAAATTGCAGTCTCACCTGACCCGAGTTGTTGGCACCAGGCCAGGTCATGGGCACCGGACGAACCGGTCCGTGAGAGTAGCTTAAAATCTGGCCATCAACATCCAGCATAAATTTGGTAATTTCCGGACTCATGGACATTGGCTTAAGTTTAAAGCTGACACGCGGTGTCTGTCTGCCCATGCGGAAGAAAATATTTTTTATTCTGTCTGCCCGTTGAAATTGTTTTAAGGCGGCATATGAGATACCAGCTTTTTCATCACCGACCTTGTTCCAGCGCCAGTTTTGTCCTCCTCTATCCACAGAGGCGGCAAGATATTTATTAAAGAAATTATCCATCAGACCGCCGGGGGCGAAGAAATAGGTAAAATCCTCGTAGGTTATTTCTCTTGTTCCGTGGGCATTGATTGGGTAGAGCCCCTGGATTGCTTTCTTACAGAAAGGTAAAACGGAAGCTTTCCACATACTATTTAAATATTTACTGACGCCGCCACTGACCAGTGAATGACTGTCATGAGCAATATTGCTCATAATTTTATTCAGTGGAAAGGGATTGCGTTTACCTTCCACTTTTACTTTATCAATGATCTGGATGATCTGTTTGCGTTGTTCAAGAATTAATTCGTCACCACTGGCATGGCTTATTGAATTCAGATAAAGATAGAGTTCGTTTAATAAAGCTAATGGCCGATCTAAAGCAGGGGGGGCACCTTCGATGCTTTGTACCAGCTGATGCAGCTCCTTGAAGTGTTCAGTGACCATATTAGTGGTGATCTGAGGAGCGATTATTGCCTTAGTATCAGGCGAACGGCTCATGATTTTTTCCAGAGTTGAACGGGCGGTACCTAGCCTGGCGCCTGCTTTATCCAAAAATGAAGCATCAGTTTTATTCAGGCAGCTCATGCTGGTTTCTTTATCGACGCTGACCAGCAGCTGCCGGATAGGAGAGTGTTTACTGGAAATAATATTGAGCACCTCAACCATCTGCAGCTGGCTGGTAAAGGGCTTAACGCGTAAATCATTTAAAAATGAATCCCAGTGTTTGATATAATCTTTTAAATAGAGCTGCAGCACTTCCTGACGTAACTTGAGAAAATCCTCACTGGAAAGCAGCAGGTTCTGTTTTTTACCCAGCACCCAGTTTTCTCCAATTAAGCGTTTTGTCAGGCGAGCATTGTTTTTAATAAAAAGGTTGTCATAGCCCTCACAGGTAAATAACCCGGGAATACTTTTATTGGCCAGGTTTCCGGTTTTGCTGGACAATACCAGTAAGGCATCACGCCCGGCTTTATCACTGACACGAAAATCTGCAACGGAGGAATCACTCATTTCCAGTTTTAACAGGGTATAAATTCTTTCAGATAAAACCTGCTGTGCCAGAATCTGTCGTGTTTGTGCTATCAATTCACTATTAAGCGGACGAGGCAGATGGATAGGACGAAAATCATCCAGAGCATTCAGATGATTGGTCAGTGATTGTCTTTGCTCATTACTGAGATCCTGGGGCAGGTTATGCTTCCAGTCAAGCGTGATCCAGTTGTACACGAAATTATGATCATAATGCTCGTCATCAGCCAGCATTAGATAGACTTTAAGCGCTTCATAGAGATAATCCGGATTATAGGCATTTTCCTGCAGCTGCTGTTCCAGGCGTGCCATCAGGCGGGGTAAAAACACTTTTTTCAGTAGTTTCTGGTAAAGGCTGATCGCAGCGCCACCCAGTTTATCACCCTGATACAGACCGAATTTAAGTGACCAGGAAATATCTTTGTTCCTGTCAGCATAGCCGCCGGGTATATTGCGGGCTTTATTCAGCATCTCCAGTACCAGCAGCGGGTTATCCTGTGTCGGTTCAAATTCATCATCAACGGTGGTTTTCAACGCACTGGTCTGAGCAGAAACATCGTCAATATAGGCTTGATTTTGAAAATAGCTGCCAAACCAGACGACTGCAATCAAGGTGGTAATGGCGAATACTCCCGCCAGGGCAAGACGCTGCAGCCAGGCACGCTTGTTTTCAAATTTCAGATTGGTACCGGCCAGACCGGATTCCTGAAAGATCACATCACTGAGTAAACGGTTAATAAAAAAACTTTTTCCCTGAGTCGTTGCAGCAGCAATACTTTGTCTGTCCAGGCCGAAGTTTTGTGCCAGAGACCCCATAATTCGATCGATGGGAGAACCTTCCTGGGTGGCACTGGTAAAATAGACGCCGCGCAGCATCACGGTTAAATCATAATGAGTGCTGCTGAATATATCATCTAAAAAAGATCTCAGCAGATTATTTAATGAGCTGAATTGATGTGGAAAGGTATAAATTAAATTTCGTCGGTCACCACCTCGCTCGCGTTCCAGCTTATCAACGACCTGATTGTGCAGTCGCTGTTCCAGCGCTGCAAACTCTGTTTCAAATTGATCCACAGTGTTGTGTTTAGGATCTTCAGCCAGTTGAAAGGTTACCCCCCAGACCTGATCCCGGAGTTCATAATTTAATTCATCAAAATACTCCATAAAACCCGCGAGCAAATCACATTTGGTAAACAGAAAATAAACCGGGAAACGAATGCCGAATCGTTGGTGTAATTCCTGAATGCGATGACGAATGTTATCAGCATACTCACGTTGTTGTTCTTTGTTTTTCTCTAACAGGTCGGTAATGCTTACAGCAATAATAGCACCATTAATGGGCCGCCTGCGGCGGTACTTTTTAAGTAAATCAAGAAATCCCAGCCAGGCACTTTGATCAATCTGCTGATCACTGTCCTGAGTCGTGTAACGACCTGCAGTATCCAGAAGCACGGCTTCTTCGGTAAACCACCAGTCACAATTGCGTGTTCCGCTTACTCCCTGAATGGCACCTTTACCGTATTTGTCAGCAAGCGGGAATTTGAGATTAGAATTTCTTAACAGCGTGGTTTTACCTGAACCCGGCGGGCCAATAATGATGTACCAGGGTAATTGATAAAGAAATTGCCGGCCTGAGCGTCCTCCAAGGCGGGTTTTTTTTAATACTTCCAGAGCATCCCGCATACGTCCCTTGAGTAACTGCAGCTCTTCCTGGGATGCCTGTTCAACCGGGCTGGTTTGCGGCTCATCCTGGGCCATCATCGCCGCCAGAACCTTAGAGTTCAGACGCATTTTTTTGAAAAAAGCCCCGGTTTGAATCATCAGCCAGATAATGATAATCAGACCGATCAGAATAAAACGGCTGCTTTCCGGGGCTAAAGGCTGATAATCAGCAAATGCAAAAAATGGTCCCAGAAACCAGATAAACAGACTTAATGCCAGTATCCCGAGCAGTGAGATAAGCCAGCGCTGCTTAAAAAAATTGATTAGTTTCTTCATGTGTTAAAAAGCCTTTAATATAAGTAATATACCCATTATTTTTGGTGGCTATTTCAGTAATATTATTTCTACACGACGGTTTCTAGCCCTGCCTTCACGCGTTTTGTTAGAAGCCAGCGGTTCCAGATCGGCACGACCTTCAATACTGATCCGCTCAGGAATGGTTAAATTGTGTTTGATAATTACTGCTACAGATTCGGCCCTGGCTTTGGATAAATGCCAGTTTGAGGGATAGCGGGCACTGCGTATAGGCACGTTATCAGAGTGGCCTATTATTTCAACCTGACCGGGTAATTGATTCAGTGCTCTGGCTATGGTCTGCAGCAGCGGTATTATCGATTCATTGACTGCAGTGCTGCCGGATGAGAATAAATTATCACCGCGAATGATTACGCTGCTGAGTTCTGTTGATTCAAGCACATTTAACTGATTGCTATTGATTTCACTATCCAGTAATTTCGCTAAGGTGATCTGGGGTTTGGGTTTGGGTTTTGGCAATGGAAATGCCTGCAGCACGGGTATTTTTATTGCGGGTGGATTAATGGTATAAATTTCCCGGAAAACAGGATCGGAGTCATTGTTCAGCTGGAACAGGAAAACACTGAATAAAATGCTTAAAAGACCTACAGACAGAGCACCAATTACCCATAAGGGCATTAATTTTATCAATGGGTTGCGTTTGTCACTGATACCCTGCCAGTGAGGGGAAAGAGTCTGTTCAATATAGCCGCGTTCTTTTTGCAGTATTTGATACAACCACTCACGAATACTGGCCAGTTTATCCCTGCCGCCGTCAATGAGCTGGTAGCGGCCTTTGAATCCGAGTCCGAGACACAAATACATTAGTTCCAGCAGGTTTCTGTTTTTTGCCGGGTTTTGTGCCAGGGATTTTAATAATTGAAAAAAACGCTCGCCACCGGATACTTCATTATGAAACAGACTGAGCAGGCTCTGCTGTGTCCAGCTGCTGTTATGACCCCAGGGGGTATTCAGCACTGCTTCATCAAGGACGGTACAGAGTACATAACGGGCACTGGAAATAGTCTGGGCATCAATTCCCTGTGCCTGAGCGCTTATTTGAAATTGCCGGATCTCATTGGTGATTTTTTCTTTCAGCCCCGCTGTATCAGATTGGGTGCGGGAATTATTCAGCCGTGTCAGTAAGGCCAGTAAACCGGATGAAGCAGTTTCCAGAGGGTTCAGATGTCCCAGGCGGGGAATGGCGGCTTCATTGGCAGGGATCTGTACCTGCATGACCGGATCAGGGCGGATCTCGGCAGAGCGGCCGCCGGGTCTGGGACGAATAATTGTTCTATCGTCTGAAGGTGGAGAAAAAAATGGATCGTCTGATGCCATGTCATTATCCTCTTATAGCCCAGAGCTCTAATTCAAGATCTGGATAATCACCGGAAATATGCAAAGCCAATGAGCCCGATTTTTCAAGTTCTTTCCAGAGCTCATTGTTTTTTTCAAGTTCAAAATAGGTTTTTCCTTTATGGTAAGGAATCTGCCTGGGTGCTGCAGCCAGAGCATGCAGCTGGATACCCGGTACCTGCGACATAACCAGGTCTCTTAGTTTTTCCACGGTGGCAATGGTTACCTGGCGTGGGAAATTAGCCTGTATTTTAGCGGTTGGCAGCTGTGCACTGACGGCCAGCACGAATTCTGCAGACTGCAGCAGTTCGGGGTCATGAATGGCCGCTGTTTCTATACCGTGCTTATATTTTTCCAGAGGGATGGGAATTGCTCTGGATTCGGATACCCAGCTCAATGCCTGACGCAGGCTGAGCAATACCGGTTCAAAACTGCCGCTCAGATTTTCATGATCATACAATGGAAAGGCTTCAGGTCTGTGGCTGGTTTTGGTCATGGTTGACAGCTCACCGGTGAGTTGTATCAGAACCTGAAATAATGCTTCCGGATGCAATTTTCTCAATGACACAAAATGGGTAAAAAGCGGCTGGTAACGATTAATGATCTGTAGTAATAAAAAGTCTATGATCTCGGAGGCACCGCCTGCACCGGGTGATACCAGACGCTGAGCCAGTGCTTCTCCCCGGTGATTGATGATGCCGCTGATTTCATCAAGGTATGAACTAAGCTGGAGGGAAGCGCTGCAATACAGACTGGTAGGGATAAACTTTTTATCCAGAATCACCTGCTTGTCCGATTTTCGTTCGATCACCCGGGCAATGGGGATGATCACATAGGCATCCAGTTTGTCACTGGATAAGCGGATTTGGGTGCAGAGTTCAGCACTTTGTATGATAGCATTGCTTATTTCGGCATCAGTATGTATATCTCTGACGTTTATTTCCTGTAATTTGTAGCGGCTGAGTTTATCCTCATTATTATCGCTGGATACCTCACGGCCAGTGATACGGTTAACAGGTAATACCAGATACAGAAGTTGTTCTTTTATCTCTATGGGTATGTTCAGAGGTTCTGGTGCCGGGTGATGCTCAGGTATATTAAAGGGGGTTCCATCCGGGAAAATCCCCTGACAGGCGGTAATTGAGAATTTACCCAGGCTAAGAAGTTGTTCATCAATCTCAAGTTTTGAGATGCCCCAGGTGAAATGGCCCAGTCCGCCACAGCGAGATTCTACCCATGTTTGAATATTGCGATCCTGCTGCTGAAAGTGTTGTGGGCGAAGAAACATGCCCTCTGTCCAGATAACTTTGTTATTCCATGACATTCTGTTTACCCTGATCCTTTATGTTAACTCTTTATACTAGTTTGTTTTCATGATGCTGACGCTTAATTTTTCCATGTGAATGATTAAATTAGTGGTTTTGGCTACGGGTATAATCATGTGATCCCGCCATATAGCATGATCAAGTTTGCGAAAAGCGACAGTCACAGCAAAATAATTGGTTTCAGGTGAGGTGCTATGATTATATTTTTGTGTTTCTCCCGGGTTTAAATGAAACTGTACGGAGTTGACCAGATCTGAGCCAAGAAGTGCTTCGGGATCGTCAAACAGACTGTAAAAATCAGCGGCTTCAAAGGTACCGATATTTTTCAGTTCATAAACACGTACAACCACCGGTGATGCACGACCGGATAAATCCGGGTTAACTTCCGGGGAAGCATTGAGTGTGGCATTAATCACAGTGGGTGACGGGCTGCAGCCATACAGGAATAGAAGCGATAAAATGATAAGTGGTCTTATAAAATACAGCATAATTCTGTTCACTCCATTTTCTTAACTGAAAAATCATTTAGCCGTTTAGTCAATCGACATGTCATCTTTTGCTGCTTTAAATTTATTGATCTGTTCATCATAGCTTTCTGCAAAAGCCTGGCCAAACAGATGATAGAAGTCATCTTCAGCCTCATGGCCGATTTCTTCATATAATTGTTCAAATAAATCCCATAACATGGTCTTTTTACGAATGGGTATGCTGGCACTCATCGGACTTTGTTTTTGCAGTCTGTGTTCGAGTTTTTCAGGGTCAAAGCGTTGTAAGATTGCCAGCAGTGCAGTTTGCATGCCGACAATGACAGACAACTGATGGGCACGAATGTCATTGAATGCTTCGTTAACCGCTTCTTCGGCAAGCAGATAACCTTTATCCTGCTGCAGTAATAACTTCGCCAGAGCTTCATCAGCGCTGGCGGAAAACTTTATGGGATTATTTTGTATGGGTCTGATGGTGGTCACATCAAGATGCATTTCACTCTTGATTCGGGCGCGACTGGCAAGCACATCCATCGCGCCCTGAATGGACGCTCTCAGCATGGTCCCGATGGTATGGAATGTATCTGCCGTTATGGCTTTGGCCAGTCTTTCATCATCAAGATCTGCACCGCGCAGAAAACTGTGAATCAAATCATCCTGACAGGGTGTCTCTGCAGGAGGCGGGGCGATGTTTTCACTGCTCACAGGCGGTGCTTTCGGCGCTTCAACCGGGGGCTCGGGCTGATGAACTGCGGTCGCTTTTTTTGCCGGCTGAGGTATTTTTGCGGGCGGTGCTGTTTGGGGTTTAGCTACAGCTGTTTGGGGTTTAACGACAGGGGCGTCAGTTTTTTGCTGCTCATCATGTTTGTCTTTAACAAACCAGTCTTCAGAAAAAATATCTTCCTCAGGTGATGGTGCAGCCTGGTCAATATCCGTTTGCAGGGCATCAGCTTCCTGAGTCATTGCTGCTGAGCCGGTTTGTTCCTTAAATGGCTGAAAAGCTTCCTGATAAGACGCTACACGTTCAAGTTCCGGTGCCTGCTCAAAATCAGCTTTGGCAGAACCTGCTGCGGGTATAGCAAAAGGATCCGTTGTGGTTTCTTTGCGGCTTTTCCAGTCGTCCGGTATGAGTTCATTTGACTCAATCATTTGTTTAATCGGATCTGACGTAATATCTGCAAACGGATCGTCAGGAAACTCTATTGAATCACTGATTGATTCACTCTGTTCAATGTGAGCAGCCGGGTGAGCAGCCGGGATCTCCTGGCTGTGTGCAGAAATTTCAACACTGATATCATAATCACCGATGCTGATCAGCACCTGGTTTTGCAGTTTTACACTATTGCCATTACCCAGGGGAGTCGGCGAGTGATTGATGAATACGCCATTGGTGCTGATATCAACAAGATAATAATCAGGTGCCCGGAATTCAATCCGGGCATGATGCCCGGACAGGTATCTCATGGCATCCGGCAGCACCAGCGTATTATCCTGTAACCGGCCAATCGTGGCAGATTGTTGATCAAGGCTGAGTGATAGTGGGTCGCCGGGAGTTGCACCCTTATAGGATGTAACCTGTAGTTTTAGTTTCATTTACAAGCAACTTATTATTATATCAGGCTGTAGTGCCGGAGTTCAGTTAATCTCTAGATCAAACCAGGTGCAAAACAATTCTTTTAATATCGAAGTAGGGTTATTTAAATATAGCTATACTGAATATAGAAATCAAGCTAATGTGCCGGGCTGCTCAGTTTTGAGCCGGCTTTTTCTGGATGTTGATAAGCAGGAATAATTGTCCGGAAGGCGCAAAAGTACACGCTAGACTATTGAAACTGGATTTATGTTAAAGTAAATGTCCTTGTATATCAGTTGGTTATACGTAAATATATTATTTATCGAAAGAAATAATCATTTTTTTCTTTAAAAAACAGAAACATTGGGCTAATATTAAATTAGACAAGTAGGGATTATTTTAAGCCTAACGCTTGAAGTTGTATGTCTCCGGAAAAGAAAAATACCATAAAAAATAATTTTATAACTCAGGTAAGCTGTTGCTCTAGACTATAGATAAAAGATAGGCTGAAAGAAGATGGATTCTCTGACTGATTTACAATTGACACGATTTGCCGGCAGTATTTCTGCTGATATGCCGTGTGGTGAGAATTTAGAGTATGATCCTGATTTTGCTCTGCTGGAACGTGAAATACAGGGTACCCCGGAACGTCAGTCAGGCGACTCCGTTATTCCTGCTGAACCACCGGACTGGAAAAAAGTGCGTGATCTGGCGTATCAACTATTAGCTCGCAGTCATGATATTCAGATCAGCGTTTATTTAACCTGTGCACTGGTGCATAGCAACGGTTTTTCCGGCCTTAGTCAGGGCCTGGCACTCATTCATGAGTTATTGCAAAACTATTGGGATGATGTGTATCCCCTTCAGGATTCTGATGATGACTACCCGGTTCTGCGTATGAACCTGCTCTCCCGATTAAATGACTATGACAGTATTATTGGCCCTGTTATCCATATTCCTCTGGCCGATTCCATGCAGCTCGGGAAATTATCCTGGCATGACATTGAAATTGCCGAAGGTAAAATAGCGGCACCTGCTGATAGCGAAGTGCCTGGAATGGACATTATTGAAGCCGCTTTTCTTGATACCGAATCAGAAAAGCTGCAATCTCTGCTGACAGCGATTGAGTATGCACTTGAACAACTACAGGCCATAGTCGCAGTCACTACTGAAAAAGCCGGTGCAGTGAATGCGCCCGACCTGTCTGCTTTAAAAACTCAGCTCACCTATATTCTCAGACTAATGCAGCAAAAAATTCAACAGCGACAAGGAGTGGAACCCGCTCTGGATGAGCAGGGAACGGCAGGTTCCAATAGCGATAGTCTGTCAGCCAATACCGCCACAGCTGATTTCTCAACAGGCATTAATAACCGTAAAGATGTGGTTCGTGCTATTGACGCAATTTGTACCTATTTTGAACAACATGAGCCATCCAGTCCGGTGCCTTTCCTGATGCAGCGGTCGAAAAAATTATTACTCATGGATTTTATGGAAATTTTACAGGACCTGACGCCTGATGCAGTCAGTCAGGCAGAAAAAGTGTGTGGCGTACAGGATGGTTCGTAAAGGATTTGGCATTAATTGAAATACCAGTTTTTTTGCTCTTAGCTTCCCCCTTTCTTTAGAAGGGGGATTGAGGGGGTTGCAAATCAACAACTTAACCCCCCTCAGTCCCCCTTTGCCAAAAGTAGGCGCCCTGAGGCGAAAAAGGGGGAAGCAAAAGCATACTGAGGAAGCGTTTTTAGAAAATACAACTTACAACTTAAAAAAAGAGGGGTCAAAAAATGGCTAAAGCAAGCAGTCAAAAATTTATTGCCCGTAATCGGGCGCCCAGAGTTCAGATTGAATATGATGTTGAACTTTATGGTGCAGAGAAGAAAGTTCAGTTGCCCTTTGTCATGGGCGTTATGGCTGATTTGT
>DAOVUK010000005.1 GCA_030632625.1 Gammaproteobacteria bacterium | reverse complement strand
TTTCCAAATATCAGCAAAACGACCTTTGCTGCCGTTCGGATAAATATTTGCTTTTGTATCTGGGGAACGACTGCCGGGTAGACTGGTTCATCTGACTGGGGACGCTCGCCTAAAGCGCCTACTGTTGGCAAGTCCATCCATGGAACGCTTAATGAAAACATCCCTGTTTTCAGATACCCCATTCAGACGCACCAGTCCACCCGACATTCTCTACGGCATTTATCCTCTCTCTCGCTGTCCAAAATAAAAATCAAGAGCCAAAGAAAAATCAACAACAAATAGATTGTATACGACTGATTTTAAACGCTTTTTCTGTTGATTTTAGTTTTGCTTTTGATTTTGGACGCTCACAGTGAGGAACATGGTGAAGTGAGTGATGGCGGCGGAGGTGTGGTACAGCTCTGGGGTTTCTGAAAACAGGGATGTTTTCATTAAGCGCTACAGGGATGTACTCGCAGCGTCCCCAGAACTGTACCACACCTCCGCCGCCATCACGGTTGTTGAACACAACTATTTCCGAACGGCTCCTTTGGTAGTAAAGCGACAAATATTCGAAAATTTGTGAAGAACCTCATATCTTATTTTTTTGTTTTTATGTACAAAAAACAAAGCACATCATGTAGTGTTTTTTTGATATTTTATTGTCTAGATGTTGTGTTTTTGTCGTGTTTTTATTCTCAAAGTGTTTTTAATTAAGCATTTTCCTACAAAATTCTCCTAACGGCCATATAAGTATAATTTCCAGTTTTCCACGTTGCAGTAGATAGTCATTTTCAAAATATGCTCTGTTTCTTAGTCCCTCCATTAATAATTATCAATAACTCACTGATTTAATAGTAAATTAGCCCTGATAATTTTAATGATATTTAGGCTAAGTCATTGTCATAAAAGAAAGAAATTGAAAATTTATACGATTTTACTTGACCTTATCCTCAACAGTTTCTATAGTTGCAATTGTGGGGTAAAGTGGATCAGAATGGATCAAAATGGGTTAAAGTGGTATCAAGTTGGATAAATAAGTCTTTTTTTATCATTTGTACCTTGCTTCCTGAACTCTGGTTTTAATGCAAAATTAACAGTTAATTATCGGTAATGTATCGTGCCAAATGGTGTCAGCAGACTCAATCTTGATGCAAAAGGGCGTTTAGCGATTCCAAGTCGCTATAGAGAACGCCTTATGGGTGATTGTGCCGGACACCTGGTCATCACTTTGGATACTGAAAAGCGTATGGTGATTTATCCTTATAATGACTGGAAAGATGTTGAAGCCAAGCTGGTGAAGCTGTCCAGTGTGGATAAAGCCGCTATTAGAATAAAACGTCTGTATCTTGGACATGCCACCGACTGCGATATGGATAAAAATGGCCGGATTAATTTACCACCTTATCTAAGAGAAAAAACGGGTCTTGATAAACAAGTTGTTCTGGTTGGTCTTGGCAATAAATTTGAAGTATGGGATGAAGACAGCTGGAACAGTGAGTGGGATGATGATGAAGAGCTGGAGTTATCTGAAGAGTTGAAATCTCTTTCTCTTTAATTTAGGTATTGAGCTATGACCTCTGATGAAAAGAGTTTTGAACACAAACCAGTACTGCTCGATGAGTCCATTGAGGCTCTGGCCATAGATCCTGCAGGTATTTACGTTGATGGTACTTTTGGCCGGGGTGGACATGCACAACAGATACTCGAGCAATTAGGTGATACCGGCCGATTAATTGCCTTTGATAAAGATCCTCAGGCAATTGCCACGGCAGAAGTAAAATTTGCTGATGAAGCCCGTTTTAGTATTCACCATGGCTCATTTGCAGAATTAGAGGAATATCTTACGGCACAGGGCTTGTGCGGCAGGATAAATGGTATTTTATTGGACCTGGGTGTTTCTTCACCGCAACTGGATGATCCGCAACGAGGCTTTAGTTTCCAGCAATCGGGTCCGCTGGATATGCGCATGAATGATCAGCAGGGTATGAGTGCAGCACAATGGCTCAACAAAGCCAAAGAAGCTGAAATAGCGAATGTCTTGTATGAGTATGGTGAAGAACGTTATTCACGGCGCATTGCCAGAGCGATCGTTTCAGCCAGAGAAAATGAATTGCTCAATGATACTAAGCAGTTAGCAGAAATTGTGAAGCAGGCGCACCCGCGCTGGGAAAAGAAAAAACATCCGGCAACGCGTAGTTTTCAGGGCATACGGATTTTTATTAATAATGAGTTAGGCGATCTGGATGATTGTTTACAGCAAAGTTATCGATGTCTGGCTAAAAATGGACACCTGGCTGTGATTAGTTTTCATTCTCTTGAAGATCGAAAAGTAAAGCGTTTTTTTAAACGAATGGTCGATGGTGACAAGTTACCGCCTGATTTACCTGTTATGGAAGAAGCGATTAATCGAAAAATGAAGCTGGTCGGTAAAAGAATCAAAGCGGGCAAATATGAACTGGCTGATAATCCTCGTGCCCGAAGTGCAGTATTGAGAGCGGCCAGTAAGTTATAAAGCTGTCAGGCAAATTTATAAGTCAGGGTTTTAGGAAATGAGCGGCAGGGTATTATTCATCATGATTTTGCTGATTGTTACTTTTGTCTCTGCAATCAGTGTTGTTTATGTAAAACACTATAATCGTAAGCTCTTTGTTGAGCTGCAGCAGTTGGAAAAACACAGAGATGATATGGAAGTTGAGTGGGGACAATTGCAGTTAGAGCAAAATACCTGGGCAACCCATGCAAGAATTGAACGTATAGCAAAACAAAAGCTGCAGATGATAACACCGGATACCAGCAGTGATGTTATCTATATAAGGCAATAGTTATAAATATTATGTCAAAAGTGAACCATCAGATACAGCCCTACCGAATCAATTTTATATACTTGATTCTTGTTGTGGTTTGTTGTGCGTTAATCTGGCGAGTTCTGGATTTGCAGGTTGTTAATAAGGAGTTTTTAAAAGGGCAGGGAAATGCCAGGGTTTTACGGCAACTGGAGGTCACTGCCCATAGAGGTATGATTACTGATAGAAACGGTTATCCTCTGGCAATCAGCACACCGGTTTCGTCTATCTGGATTAATCCGAAAGAATTTGAGGTCGATAATAAGAAAATTTATCAGGTTGCCAAATTATTAAAACTGAATAGTCAGTACATTAAAAATAAAATAAAAAAACGGGCCAACAAAGAGTTTGTCTATATTAAGAGACGTATTAACCCTGATTTGGCGCAGCGAATTTTAAACCTGAATGTCAAAGGGATTCATGTACAGCGGGAATATCGACGTTATTACCCGGATGGTGAAATTTTTGGTCATGTTCTGGGATTTACAGACGTTGATGATAATGGTCAGGAAGGAATGGAACTGGCTTATAACGAATGGTTAAGCGGTCAGTCAGGCCGCAAACGTGTGGTTAAAGATCGTCTCGGTCGTATTATTGCAATTGAGGAGCAAATTCAGGCACCTCAGCCGGGTAGTGATTTGAGCCTGAGTATGGATCGTCGTATCCAGTATCTGGCTTATAAAGAACTAAAAAAAACTGTACAACAACATAAGGCAAAATCAGGATCGATTGTGGTATTAGATATTGAAACAGGTGAAGTGATTGCCATGGCGAGTCAGCCGGGATTTAATCCAAACCGATTACAGGATCGAAAATCAAGATTGTATCGCAATAGAGCGATAACGGATCTGTTTGAGCCCGGTTCAACGATGAAACCTATTTCAATTGCTGCAGCTTTAAATAGCGGCCGCTATAGTCCGAATACACTAATAGAAACTGGTGACGGCTGGTTTATGATTAATGGTAAAACAATTAAAGACACCCATGCTTACGGTACTATTGATGTGTCTACAGTGATACAGAAATCAAGTAATGTCGGTACCTCAAAAATTGCTTTGAGCTTACCAAAATCACTGCTTTGGGATACTTATTACAGCTTTGGTTTTGGCAGTGATACCGGTAGTGGTTTTCCAGGTGAATCTTCCGGGCGTCTGGTCCGCCCAAGACGTGTTTCAAAAATTGAGCAGGCCGCACTTTCATTTGGTTATGGCATGTCAGTGACTAATCTGCAGCTTGCAAGTGCGTATGGCACTATTGCCAGAAGTGGTAAAAAAATGCCAGTCACGTTTTTATCACAAAGTGATTCAGATGATAAAGCTGAATCAGCGGCTTTGAATACTTTGACCCAGTATCCAATTGCACAAAAGACAATAGCACAAGTATCGCTGTCATCACGCTCATTAAAACAGGTGGGCAAAATGATGCAGAGTGTTGCTAAACCAGGCGGGACAGCACCACAGGCTGCAGTGACAGGATATAAAGTGGCAGGTAAAACCGGTACAGTGAAAAAAGCCTCCAGCCAGGGAGGCTATACGAAAAAGAAATACAGTGCGGTGTTTGCCGGTTATGCCCCTGCAAGTGATCCAAAAATGGCCATTGTGGTTATGATTGATGAACCTGATAATGGTGACTACTACGGTGGTCTGGTGGCAGCACCTCTTTTTTCTACGGTCATGTCAGGTGCACTGAGACTGCTTAATATTGACCCGGATGATATCAGTCAGCCGGATGTGGTTTCACAGATAGAGCAGCATATCGGGAGGCAGGGATGACGAGTCAACTCCCCCTGGCCAGGCCGTCAAACAGGCCCATGGCTGACAAAAGCCAAAAGCACTACCCGCATAACCATCTACAGTCACTGTTAGATGGTTTTGTTGATTTTAGTGGGGTCGAAAATTGTACTACTGCTTTCAAAGGCTTATCACTTAATAGTAAGAAAATACATGAAGATTATCTATTTTTAGCCTGTGCTGGTGTAGGACATGCCTCACAGCATGGTATTGCTTATGCAGGTGAGGCTATTAATCTTGGCGCAACTTGTATTGCCTGGGAGCCAACCACAGAAGTTAACACTATGCCGGCCACCTGTCCCGTAGAAAAAGCAGACGCTTATGTTGATGTCCCCCTGATTCAGGTTGAAGCCCTGCATGAGAAAGTCGGTGAAATCGCATCACGTTTTTATCAGCATCCAAGTCGTTCATTGAATGTCATTGGTATCACAGGAACCAATGGCAAAACATCAACCGCTCATTTTATTGCACAGTTAATTCACGACATGGAAGCAGTTCCCTGTTCCAGCATTGCCGTGATAGGGACTCTGGGAAATGGTTTTTATGGTCAGCTTGAACAAAGCACCCATACCACACCGGATGCTGTCACTTTACAGGAATTAATTGCCAAATATCGTGATGCACAGGCTGAAACGCTGGTGATGGAAGTTTCTTCACATGCTTTGTCTCAGGGGCGGGTGAATGGTGTGGCGTTTGATTGTGCAATCTTTACTAATTTAACGCGTGATCATCTGGATTATCATGGTGATATGAAATCCTATGCAGATGAAAAATTAAAACTGTTTCATTTTTCATCACTCAAACAAGTGATTGTCAATCAGGATGATGCATTTGCTGATGTCATCCTTGACTCACTAAAAGCGGATTCACTAAGAAATGAGTTAGCAGCATCTGACTCTGCTGTCTCAGAGAGTGAAAAAGTTTCACTTGTTGGTTATTCACAAAAAGATAAAAGTGCGGATTTTTATGCGAGTGATATTCAACTGAGCAGTGATGGTATTTCTTTTGCCCTGCATGTAAAAGAGGCTGTTTTTACAGTGAAGACTCATCTGGTCGGTGACTTTAATGTTGAAAATTTACTGGCAGCCATTGCTGCCTTGCACTCTCAGGGATATGAAATTAATACGATTGTTGCCAATGTTGAAAAACTGACTGTCGTACCGGGACGAATGGAAAAAATTATTCTTGCAAAGCATGAAGTGCAAAAAGATGCCGCCAGAGCTGATTTACCTCTAGTCGCCAGAGCTGATTTACCTCTAGCCGCCAGAGCTGATTTACCTCTAGTCGCCAGAGCTGATTTACCTCTAATAGTTGTGGATTATGCCCATACGCCTGATGCCTTGGATAAAGCACTTTGTGCATTAAAGGCACATACCAAGGGAAAATTGATTTGCCTGTTCGGCTGCGGTGGTGACAGGGATAAGGGTAAACGCCCGCTGATGGCAAAAATAGCACAGCAGCAGGCTGATCGGATTGTGGTCACGTCTGATAATCCCAGAACAGAATCTGCGGAACAGATTATTGAAGAAATTATTAGCGGATTCGATAACCTGGATAATGTTGTTACAGAAATTGATAGAGAAAAAGCAATTCATTTAACACTGCAGTCGATGACTGCAGATGATGTTGTATTGATTGCGGGCAAAGGTCATGAAGACTACCAGGAAATTAATGGCCAGCGACTTCCTTTCAGTGATAAGGACGGCGTTTTGTCCTTTTATATGAAGGGACAAAGACATTGATAATCAGGCAGAGCATAAAGTGGGAAGCACCAGGGGGGAGCTGCAAATGAATCTGACTCTGACTCTTGCTCAGGCAGCCGCTGCATTGCGGGTGGATTTAATTGGTGAAAATCGGGTTTTTTCCCGGATCAGTATCAATACCCGAACGCTTGAAGCGGGCGATTTATTTGTTGCCATTAAAGGTGAAAATTTTGATGCTCATGAATATATCGAACAAGCCGAAGACAAAGGGGCTTGTGGTCTGGTGGTAGAACAGCCTAGTAATTCAGTACTGCCACAGATTGTTGTTGACAATACCCGGCAGGCATTGGGTGATATTGCATCGTTATGGAGCTCAGCATTTTCTCTGCCTATTGTGGCTATCACAGGCAGTTGTGGTAAGACAACGGTAAAGGAAATGGCTGCCGCTATTTTTCAAAAGGCTTATGCCGATCATTCTTTATTAGAAAAAGGCCAGGAGAAAAAAAATGTGGTTCTGGCAACCAAAGGAAATCTTAATAATGATATTGGTGTGCCGCTGACACTTTTAAGATTAAACAAAGAGCATAAAGCCGCAGTGATTGAATTAGGTGCAAATCATGAGGGTGAAATACGACAACTCGTTGCTATGGTACAACCGGATGTTGCGCTTATAACCAATGTTACTCATGCTCATATAGAAGGCTTTGGCTCGATAGAGGCTATTGCCCGAGGCAAGGCAGAAATATATACAGGGCTTGCGAATAATGGTACGGCAGTAATTAATGCGGATGATGATTTTGCTGATTACTGGCAAAGCTTCTGTAAGGAACAGGCCGGCCATGCTCAGCAAGCTAAGATAAAACAACTGACCTTTGGTCTGCTCTGTGCAAACCCGGGAACAGCTGGCTCAAATAAAGCGGCCGATATCAGTGCTGAATATAAACAACTGCCTGACGGTCTTGAATTAAACATTAAAACACCGGTTGGGGAACAAACAATCCATCTGCGGCAGTTTGGCAAACATAATGTTTACAACGCATTAGCTGCGGCGGCTGTAACACTGTCATCAGGCTGCACATTGCAGGATATAAAAGCCGGCCTGGAAAGCTTTTCTAATGTCTCAGGGCGTTTGGAGCAAAAGCAGGGACGCAATGGTGCAATAATTTTTGATGATACCTACAATGCCAATCCAGGCTCTGTCAGAGCAGGAATTGATGCAATAATGCAGCTGCAAAATAAGACTGAAGGTGACGCTGTTTTAATTCTGGGTGATATGGCTGAACTGGGTGAAGAGTCTGCTCAGCTGCATTATCAACTAGGTATTGATGCGGCAAAAATGGGTGTCACGCAATTGTTTAGCGTTGGAAAGATGAGTCAGAAAACCACTGATGGCTATAATTCACTGCTTCTGGAAACGGATGAAAAAACATCGAGGGCCATCCATTTTTCAGACAAAACAGAATTAATTCATCAGCTGAAAAATAACTTGCCAGAAAATAGTGTGGTATTAATCAAAGGTTCCAGAAGCATGACAATGGAAACGGTTGTTGATGCATTGGTTGCTCACAGCAGGCTTAATGCTCTGAACAGCTCTCCAATAAATGAAAAAAACACCCAAGGTGGCCAATAATGTTACTGGCTCTGACTGAATATTTATCGCAATACTATAGCGCATTCAATGTCTTTTCCTATTTAACACTGCGTGCTATTTTGGGGATTTTGACTGCTCTGTCTATCGCTTTGCTGGTAGGGCCTTTTATGATTAAGCAGCTCAGTGTTAAGCAAATTGGACAGGTTGTCAGAGATGATGGACCGGAAAGTCACTTTAGTAAAGCAGGTACTCCAACAATGGGCGGCGCACTGATTCTGGTGGCTATTGCTGTGAGCACATTGCTTTGGGGGGACCTGACAAATCATTATGTGCTGGTGGTTCTGCTGGTCACTTTACTGTTTGGCGTTGTTGGCTGGGTTGATGATTATAGAAAGGTGGTTTATAAAGACAGCAAAGGTTTAATTGCACGACACAAGTATTTCTGGCAAAGCGTAATAGGTTTTGCTGCAGCATTTTATCTTTATATGAGTGCTCAGACACCCGAGGAAACCATGTTGCTGATCCCTTTTATGAAGGATGTCTTTATTGATTTGGGACCGTTTTATATATTACTGACCTATCTGGTCATTGTCGGCAGCAGCAATGCTGTTAATTTAACAGATGGTCTGGATGGTCTGGCCATTATGCCGACTGTTATGGTTGCCGGTGCATTGGGTATATTTGCCTATCTTACCGGTCATTATAATTTCTCCGGGTATCTGGGCATTCCCTATATAAAGGGGGTTGGCGAAATAGTGGTTATTTGTTCTGCTTTTGTAGGAGCTGGACTGGGATTTTTATGGTTTAACACATACCCTGCACAAGTCTTTATGGGTGATGTGGGTGCTCTGGCATTAGGTGCAGGTCTTGGCATCATTGCAGTTGTTGTTCGACAGGAAATCATTTTATTTATTATGGGCGGTGTGTTTGTGATGGAAACTGTTTCAGTTATTTTGCAGGTGGCATCCTATAAATTAACAGGACGCAGAATTTTCAGAATGGCGCCGATACATCATCATTTTGAATTAAAGGGATGGCCGGAACCCAGGGTGATTGTACGCTTTTGGATCATTACCGTTATTTTGGTTTTAATTGGTCTGGCATCTTTAAAAATACGTTAACGGCTTTTTATAAACACTTTATTTAAGATATTTATTTACAAGAAAATGAATAAAAAAACTCAGGAAAAATTATTTGACTTTACTATACCGACACTGATTGTCGGCATGGGAAGCACTGGTTTGTCCTGCGCCCGCTATCTTAAACAAAGAAATTGTCCTTTTGCGTTTGCGGATAGTCGCCAGGATCCGCCATCACTGAAGGATGTAAAACAGGAATTTGCTTCGCTGGTTATTATGACGGGTGATTTTGATTTTGAGGATTTTAAAACGTATAAACAAATAATAGTCAGCCCCGGTATTTCGATTCGCACTGAACTGTTTACTTCATTGCAGGAACAGGGCTGTTTAATTGTTGGCGATATTGAAATTTTTGCCCAGGTGGTGAACAAGCCGGTCATTGCAATTACCGGTTCAAATGGAAAAAGTACAGTGACAACACTGGTTGAAAAAATTGCTCAGGACTGTGGTATCAAAGCCATTGCAGGGGGCAATCTTGGCATTCCGGCACTGGATTTATTAGCAACTCAGAGTGATTTGTACATTCTGGAGTTATCAAGCTTTCAACTGGAAACAACTTATAGCCTGGAGACACTGTCAGCCACTGTTTTGAATGTCAGCGAAGATCATATGGATCGTTATACTGATCTGGATGATTACCGAAACATAAAAGAGAGTATTTATAAGAACACTGAAAATGCGGTGCTTAATATGAATGAAAAAATTACCTGTGATAGTGTGCTGAATGCCATTGACAGAGGTGATGAAAACTATCGCGTAATAACATTTTCAGACGATGCATCCGCTGTAGAGCCGGCTGAATATCAGCTGATAAATAATGAGTGTTTAGTGAAAGGTGAGAGTGAAATTGTGCAAACCAATGCGCTGAAATTAAAAGGTACTTATAACTATTTAAATATTTTGGCGGCATTGGCATTACTTGAACCACTAGCGCTTAATAAGGAAAAACAGCTCAAGGCAATTAAAGAATATCAAGGTTTGTCTCATCGTTGTGAGTGGGTTGACAAAATTAATGGCGTAGAGTTTTACAATGATTCAAAGGGCACCAATACAGGCGCAACGATTGCAGCAATTGATGGTTTTGAACTTGAGACTAATAAAGAAAAATCACAAAGAACTGTGATCTTAATTGCCGGTGGTGTCGGCAAAGAGGCTGACTTTACTGAACTAGGTGAAGTAATAGAAAAAAAAATAAAATCCACTGTTTTAATGGGCGTTGATTCAGAGCTTATAAAAAACTGTGCTTTAAAGGCTGGTGCTGAAAATGATTCATTATATTCTGTCGGCTCCATGTCTGATGCGGTATCAACAGCGGCAAGCCTGGCAGAATCAGGTGATGTGATTTTATTTTCACCTGCCTGTGCAAGTTTTGATATGTATCAAAACTACATGAAGCGTGGTGATGACTTTAAAGAAAAAGTATCGGCATTGAAGGATGAATTAAAAAATGCCAGCTGAAATAACCATAAACAATCGCTTAGCAAAAACGGGCCGCCATGACAGGAATAGTAATGATAAATCTCTGATGGCAATGTTTGAACAGAGCGCCAGAAAGAATGCAAAAAAACGTGGTGAAAAAATAAGCCATGATCTAAGTGATAAGAAATCTACAGTAAAGGCTAAGAGTCAGAGTAAAAGAAAAAATCTTAAAGCAAAGGGAGCATCAGCGAGGCAGGCAGCACAAACAATATCGCCGGAGGAACAAAAATGGTTATTGGATCCCTGGGTATTGCTCCTTGCAATCGCTATTATTGCTCTGGGTATTACTATGGTAGGCTCAGCATCAATATCAATTGCTGAACGTAATAATGGTGAACCTTTTTATTATCTGTATCGGCAACTCATTGCAGCAGGAATTGGTATCGGACTGGGCACTGTGATTATATTTACACCGATAAAATTCTGGCAAAAAACAGGCCCGCTATTATTGTTAGTGAGTATTTTTCTGTTAATAGCAGTACTTTTTCCTGGCATTGGCAAAGAAATTAATGGTAGTTCTCGTTGGATACCTATGGGGATATTTAACCTGCAAGTATCAGAATTAGTCAAACTCGCTATGGTCATCTATCTGGCGGGCTATTTAGTAAGACATAACAAGGACGTTAGAAAAACAATGAAGGGCTTTATTATGCCTATGGTTGTACTTGCGGCAGTTGCCAGCTTATTACTGATGGAACCTGATTTGGGAGCAACTGTCGTTATTTCAGCGACCGCTCTGGGAATGTTGTTTTTAGGGGGAGTAAGATTGTGGCAGTTTTTAGTACTGCTAGTGATTATGGCGGTCAGCGTTTATTATTTGATTATTTTAGAACCCTATCGACTGGAACGTTTGCAATCGTTTATGAATCCATGGGCTGATCCTTTTAATAGCGGTTTTCAGCTGACGCAATCATTAATTGCCTTTGGCCGTGGTGAAGTAACGGGTGTGGGTCTTGGTAATAGTATACAAAAATTGTTCTATTTGCCTGAAGGACATACTGACTTTTTATTTGCAGTTTTGGCTGAAGAACTTGGTGCTATTGGTGCAATTTCAGTGATTGCTTTATTTAGTGCTCTGGTGAGTCGGATATTTGTGCTGGCCAGGAAAGCAGACCTGGCTAATCAGACGTTCTCAGCTTATATGATGTTTGGTCTGGCTATCTGGATAGGACTGCAGGCTTTTGTCAATATAGCTGTCAATATGGGAGCATTACCAACCAAAGGATTAACCCTGCCATTAATGAGTTATGGCGGCAGTAGTATGATGATTATGTGTGTTGTTATTGCTTTGATTTTACGAGCGGAGCATGAAACCCGCTTTAAACACCCTTTAGGCAGTACTATCTGGAATCAGAATTGGGATGCTTTGAAGCGCCGTGAAAAAGTCGCAGGGAAGTCTTTTTAATATGACTCAAGCAAACAGCACTCGATCAAGTAGAAAGGATGCTTTTAAAAAAGTGTTGATCATGGCGGGTGGAACCGGAGGACATATTTTTCCAGCACTGGCAACTGCTGATGTATTAAAACAAAAAGGGGTTCATGTTGAATGGCTTGGCACTGAAAAAGGAATGGAGGCAAGATTAGTTCCAGCACACCATTATCCAATAAACTATATTGAAATAAGTGGTTTGAGAGGCAAGGGACTTAAGACATTATTGTTACTCCCGTTTCGCTTGATTCGGGCAATGTATCAGACGATGCAAGTTTACAATAAAGTAAAACCGGATGTGATCCTGGGTATGGGTGGTTTTGTCACAGGTCCTGGCGGTATTGTCGGCTGGTTCAGAGGAATACCTCTGGTGTTACATGAACAAAATGCAATTGCAGGAATGACCAATAAGATTTTATTTAAGTTTGCGAAAAAAGTATTAGCCGCATTTCCAGGTGCTTTTAAGGCACATAGAAAGTTAATAGTGATTGGCAATCCGGTACGTAAAGAAATTACCCAACTTGAAAAACCAGAGCAGCGTTTTGCAAAAAAATGGGCAGAGACGGATGGTGAAAATTTAAATATTTTAGTTGTTGGCGGCAGCCTGGGTGCTGCAGTTTTAAATGAAAAATTGCCTGAGGCTCTGGAAAAGATAAGTCAGAGTGGGCAGCAGGAAAGCAGTTTTTTTAAACAAATTAATGTGCGTCATCAATGTGGTGAAAAGAATCTGGATGCAACCAGAGAAAACTATAGTGCCATCTTTAAGCAACAAGAGATTAAGCAGCAAGAGTCTAATCAACAAGAGCTAAAGAAAGCAACAGAGTTCGAGAACGAATTTAAAATAAATGTGGAAATTATGCCGTTTATAAATGATATGGCAAAAAATTACCAATGGGCTGATTTGATTATTTGTCGCTCAGGTGCATTGACCGTGAGTGAAATTGCAGCTGCAGGTGTTGCCTCATTATTGGTGCCTTACCCGTATGCTGTGGATGATCATCAAAGTGCTAATGCTGCCTATCTGGCAGATGAGGGTGCTGCTTTTCTGGTTCAGCAAAATAAATTTGATAGTGAAAAACTGATCGATATTTTAATGAACCTGGATAAGAAAATAATTTTAAACATGGCGCTTAAAGCTCGACAATTATCGATTAAGGATGCAGCTGAAGTAGTTGCTGATGAATGTTTACTGTTAGCAGGAAGAGCATAATGAGCCTCACTGAAGAAAAAGCTAAGCAAAATACCATTAAAGCAGATAATGAACTGTCAATGGGACGGATCAAACATATTTATTTTATTGGTATTGGCGGTGCAGGTATGAGTGGTATTGCTGAAGTACTGCTTAATATGGGCTATCAGGTTTCCGGTTCAGATTTGCATAGCAGCAAGGTAACAGAACGTTTGAAAAATGCCGGAGCGACAATTTTTCAGGGACATGATGCTCACCAGGTAGAAGATGCGCATGTAGTGGTGACATCGACTGCGGTGAGTTTAGATAATCCTGAGGTTCAACAGGCCAGAGAATTAAGAATACCCATTATTCCACGGGCGGAAATGCTGGCGGAATTAATGCGTTTCAAATATGGCATCGCCATTGCAGGTACGCATGGTAAAACTACGACAACCAGTCTGGTGGCAAGTGTGCTGGCTGAAGGTGGTATGGATCCCACGTTTGTTATTGGCGGCAAGCTTAATAGTGCAGGAACCAATGCGAAACTGGGTGCCAGTAAATATCTGGTTGCTGAAGCCGATGAAAGTGATGCCTCCTTTTTACATCTGCAGCCTATGATTTCAGTGGTCACTAATATTGAAGCTGATCATATGGATACTTATGGTGGTGACTTTGAAAAGTTAAAATCAACCTTCAATGAGTTTCTGCATCAGTTGCCATTTTATGGGCTGGCCGTTTTATGCATTGACGATGAAGTTGTGGCTGAATTAGTAGATGAAATTAGTAAGCCGGTTAAAACTTATGGTTTAAATAATGACAGTGCAGATATTCAGGCATTTGACATACAGCAGAAACTGAATAAAACCTCCTTTAAAGTATCCTGTAAAGATGCACAGGGTAAACATAAAGACTGGCTTGCTGTGACCTTGAATATGCCGGGATTGCATAATGTGCAAAATGCATTGGCTGCCATAGTCATTGCAATTGAACTAGGGGTTGCAAAAGATAAGATTGCCCTGGCACTGGAAAACTTTGAAGGCATAGGACGTCGCTTTCAGATATATGGTGAACTCAATATTGAGGGACAAAAAGCGATGCTGATTGATGATTATGGTCATCATCCCAGTGAAGTTGAAGCGACAATCAATGCCATCCGAAGTGGTTGGCCGGAGCAGCGTCTGGTGGTGCTGTTTCAACCACACCGGTATAGCAGAACCCGGGATTTATTTGAAGACTTTGTATATGCCTTAAGTCAGGTGGATCAATTAATCCTGCTGGAAGTGTATACAGCGGGTGAAGAAGTTATTGTGGGAGCAGATTCCCGGGCATTAAGCCGATCAATAAGAAATAGAGGAAAAGTTGATCCTATCTTTGTTGAACAGCATGAGCAAATTAATGAGGTTCTAAAAGAGACTCTAAAAGAGGGAGATATTCTATTGACCCTGGGTGCAGGAAATGTTGGTGCAATTGGTGCCGGTATCTATGATCAATTTAGAGCCGATCAATTTAGAGCTGATCGGTTTAGAACTGAAGAATGAAATCGGAATTACAGAAAAAACTGCAGGCAGCAAAAGATGCCGGACAATTGCAGGGTCAGTTAAAAATTGATGAGTCATTGTCTCGGTATACAACGTGGCGAATAGGCGGTCAGGCTGAATGTGTATATCAGCCGAAAAATGAGACTGATTTACAGAAAGTTTTAAAGATGCTGCCCGAAGGAACAAGTATTCACTGGATTGGCTTGGGGAGTAATTTACTGGTTCGGGATGGTGGTGTTAAAGGTCTTATAATCAACACCAATAGTGTATTGAATGATTTTGATATTAATTGCTCTGAAAAAGAACAAAAAACACAATGTATTATTACCGCACAGGCGGGAGTAGCCTGCGCAATATTTTCTCGAAAAGCTGCCAATAATAGTATCAATGGTGCAGAGTTTTTATCCGGTATACCGGGTACGATTGGCGGTGCATTAGCAATGAATGCAGGTGCTTTTGGTGGAGAAACATGGCAGCATGTTGTGCAGGTAAAAGTGATTAATCAAAAAGGTGAAATCATTAAACGAACAGCGCAGGAGTTTAACATACAGTATCGGCACGTTGAGTTGAAAAAGATGAACTCTGCAAATGATAATATGAATTCCAAAATGGCTCAGGAATGGTTTTTAAGCGGCACCTTTTGTTTTGCAAAGGATGCACAGGGTTTAAAACAAAGTAAACAGGAAATTAAACGTTTGCTGGCTCGTAGAGCAGAAACTCAGCCGACAAAACAGGCGAATGCCGGTTCGGTTTTTAAAAATCCTGATAATGATTATGCGGCACGTCTGATTGAATGTTGTGGTTTAAAAGGGCTGTCTATTAATGATGCCCAGATTTCACCCAAGCATGCCAATTTTATTATTAATAATGGTAATGCCCGGGCTGAAGATGTTGAAGCATTAATTGAAAAAATTAAAAAAACGGTATTTGAGCAATGCCGGATAGTATTAGACACGGAAGTTAAAATTATTGGAGAGCAGTCTGTTAATCAAGAGTGCAAATCATGAATAGTCAGCCTGATACTCTGGAGCTTTCCGGTGACATACGTGGGGAAATATTCGGTCGGGTTGCTGTCCTGATGGGAGGGGATTCTGCTGAGCGGGAAATTTCTTTAAAAAGCGGTGCTGCAGCTCTTGAGGCCTTAAAAAGAAAAGGTGTTGATGCCTTTGGTCTGGATTTACGTTTTAATAATGCTGAAGGCTCTAATAGCGCTAAAGGCTCTAATAGTGCTGATGGCTCTAACAACGCTGATGGCTCTAATAGTGCTGATGGCTCTAACAACGCTGATGGCTCTAATAAAGCTAAAGGCTCTGGCAGTATTTGCCAGCAACTGAGTGCAAATAAGTTTGATATTGCATTTATTGCTCTGCATGGACGAGGTGGAGAAGATGGTGTTATTCAAGGTGTTTTAGAAGCACTTGGAATACCCTATAGCGGTTGTAAAGTGGCAGCTTCCGCTATTGCTATGGATAAACTACGCACTAAATTGCTTTGGTCCGGAGCTGATTTGCCGACTCCCGGGTTTGAGTTGATTAAAGCATCAGAGATATTAGCAGATGATAAGCAATTAATTGAGCAGTTATTGGCTAAGATTGAGATTTCATTAGGTTTTCCAGTCATTGTAAAACCCGCTCATGAAGGCTCCAGTATTGGCATGAATAAAGCGGATGACAGGGCATCTTTAGTCGCTGCTTTAAATGTTGCAGCTAAATATGATAATGAAATATTAGTGGAAAAATGGATAGTTGGTAAAGAATATACGGGAGCAGTGCTGAATGGTCAGGTTTTGCCGCTGATTAGACTTGAAACACCCAGAGAGTTTTATGATTTTCAGGCTAAATATATCACTGATGATACGCTTTATCATTGTCCGTCTGGCCTCGATACAGACCTGGAAAATCAGTATCAGGCATTAGTCCTTAAAGCCTTTGAACTCATTGGTGCTGAAGGCTGGGGGCGAGTAGATTTTATGTGTGATGAGCAGGGACAGCCCTGGCTGATAGAAATCAACACAGTGCCTGGTTTGACTGATCATAGCCTGGTACCGATGGCGGCAAGAAATCAGGGTATTGAATTTGATGAGTTGATTGTTAAAATTTTAAACACTGCTAACGTTCATGGCAGATAATGGCAGGAGCAGGTCAGAAAATAAATGGGCTGATGTTTTTGCCCGATTATTTTTAATGTTGACGATGATTGCATTGCTTGCATCATTGGTGATGTTTGTAAACTGGTTAAACAGGCCAGGAAATTTTTCATTTAAAAAAGTGGAATTAGTTAACTACCTGGAAAACCAGGAAAGTAAAGAGCTGCAGAAGATAGCAGCTAACGCTTTAAATGGTGGTTTTTTTAGTCTGAATGTTGATGAGTTCAGAGCGGAATTGTTAGCTAAATTGCCTTGGGTTAAGTCTGTTTCTGTAAGAAAGATATGGCCTGATAAATTATTGGTGGAAATAGCTGAGCATAAACCCGTTGTACGCTGGCTGTCTGTTGACTTTTTACCTTCAGCTGAAGGCTCCATCTCAGTTAAAGGCTCCAGCTCTTTGCAATATGTTGATGCTTATCAGTTATTAAGCAGGAATGGGATTATTTTTGAGCCGGAGTTAAGCTCAGCTCAGAAGATCAAATTTAATAAAATGGCTTTGCTTTATGGTCCAAAAATGAATACTGAAAAAGTACTGAAAAAATGTTTTGAGATTAATGAAAGTCTCAAACAGTTAGGATTGGGGATAATGCACTGTGGAATGAATAAACGCAGAACCTGGAGTTTGACTCTTACTGCTTCTGATTTTACAGCGCCTGGTTTTAAAAAAAGGCATAGCATGGATATAAATATTAAATTAGGCAAAGAAAATATCATGCAGCAGCTGGCGCGTTTTATTCAGGTTTTTTCTGGAAAATTGAAACCATATCTTGGTTCAGTTGAGTATGCAGATTTACGCTATTCAAATGGCTTCAGTATTAAATGGATTACAGATAATACGTCGCAGCAGACGTTACAAAATAGTTTGCAAAATAAAGCTAATAAATAAACCTCTTTCAAAATAGAGAAGGGAATAGGGATAGAAACAGTATATGACTAAGCGAAATGATAAACGTCTCATAGTTGGTCTGGATATAGGCACTTCCAAGATCTCTGCGATAGTTGCTGAAGTTGCTACTGATGGTGATGTAGAAATTATCGGTATGGGTAATCATGCTGCTCATGGAATGAAAAAAGGTGTGGTTATCAATATTGAATCGACCGTTCAATCCATCAAACGAGCTATTGAAGAAGCAGAATTAATGGCAGGATGTGAAATACATTCTGTTTTTGTGGGTGTTGCAGGCAGCCATATCAGCAGTCTGAATTCTCATGGCATGGTCGCTATTCGAGATAAGGAAGTATCTACTGAAGATCTGGAACGGGTGATGGATGCCGCTAAAGCCGTGGCAATTTCAACCGATCAGAAAATTCTGCATGTCTTACCGCAGCAGTTTTTGATTGATGATCAGGAAGGTATTCGTGAACCGGTAGGGATGGCTGGTGTTCGTCTGGAAGTTGATGTCCATATGGTGACAGGTGCTGAAAGTGCGGTACAAAATGTCGTTAAATGTATTCATCGCTGTGACCTGGAGGTCGATGATATTATTCTGGAGCAACTGGCATCCAGTTATTCGGTATTGACCGAGGATGAAAAAGAATTAGGTGTTTGTCTGGTGGATATTGGCGGCGGGACAACAGATGTGGCCATTTTAATTAATGGTGCTATTCGGCACACCAGAGTTTTTCCGGTAGCAGGTGATCAGGTCACTAATGATATTGCAGTGGCATTGAGAACACCCACTAAATATGCAGAAGAAATTAAAATTAAATATGCCTGTGCATTGCGTCAATTGACCAATCCTGAAGAAACAATTGAAGTGCCCAGTGTCGGAGACAGACCACCCAGACGTTTGGCGCGTCAGGTTTTAGCAGAAGTTGTAGAGCCTCGTTATGAAGAATTATACACGCTGATAAAAAATGAGCTGCAGCGTAGTGGTCTGGAAGAATTTTGTGCTTCAGGTGTAGTACTCACTGGAGGTAGTTCAAAAATGGAAGGAGCCGTCGAGCTGGCAGAAGAAGTTTTTCATATGCCCGTTAGAATCGGTATTCCTCTGGAAGTAGAAGGTTTAACCGATATGGTTAAAGATCCCAGGTTTTCAACGGGCGTGGGATTAATATTATTTGGCAAACAGAATCAGGAAATGAGTGGTTTTGAATTTTCAGAGCATAAAGGTTTTGCTGGCATTTTTGCCAAGATGAAGAGGTGGTTTCAGGGTAATTTTTAACAGAGGTTGTAGCGCATCCAGAATGTGAGTAGTCATTTTGGTTGATATTTATAATGATTTATCTTTCATTGGCAGTGAAGAAGGAGTAAGTGGGAATGTTTGAATTAATGGATACAACAAGTGATCGAGCAATAATTAAGGTCATGGGTGTTGGCGGCGGAGGTGGTAATGCTGTTGAACATATGGCAAATAGTAATCTGGACAGTGTGGATTTTATTTGTGCTAATACAGATGCTCAGGCTCTGGCAAATTCGTCAGCGCGGACAGTACTGCAAATTGGTAATGAAATGACTAAGGGGCTGGGCGCGGGTGCCAATCCTGGTGTTGGACGTGAAGCGGCAATTGAAGATCGTGAGCGTATCATGGAAGCCATTTCTGGTACGGATATGTTGTTTATTACTGCCGGCATGGGTGGTGGAACAGGTACCGGAGCAGCGCCGATTGTTGCCGAATTAGCAAAGGAAATGGGCATTTTAACGGTTGCAGTTGTGACCAAGCCTTTTCCCTGGGAAGGCCCTCGGCGTATGGCTCAGGCTGAAGATGGTATTAATGAATTGAAAGAATATGTTGATTCATTAATCACTATTCCTAATGAAAAACTACAGGCTGTTTTGGGCAAAGGCACGACATTACTGGATGCGTTTAAAGAGGCGAATAATGTCTTGTTAAATGCCGTTCAGGGTATTTCTGAGTTAATTACCCGTCCAGGTTTAATTAATGTGGATTTTGCTGATGTACGTACCGTGATGTCAGAAATGGGCATGGCCATGATGGGTACGGGCAGTGCAACGGGTGAAGATCGAGCAAAAGATGCGGCAGAGCGGGCGATCTCCAGTCCACTGCTGGAAGATGTTGATCTTTCCGGGGCTAAAGGCATTCTGGTAAATGTGACTGCCGGTATGGATATGTCAATCGGGGAATTTGAAGAAGTCGGCAATTCCATCAAATCTTTTGCTGCTGAAAATGCAACGGTTGTCGTCGGTACTGTCATTGATCCGGAAATGAATGGTGAAATGCGTGTCACTGTAGTGGCAACAGGTATTGGATCGGCAGCACGGGTTCAGGCAGAAAAAGCTGCAATTAAACTGGTTAAACCTGAGCGTGACAGAGTAGCAACGATTCCTACGATTGACCATAACTCTATTGTAGAAGAAGAACGCATTGTCACTCAAAAAGTTTCAGGTGATGAATATGCATCGGCAGGCGAAGCTGAAGATTTGAAATATCTTGATATCCCCGCTTTTTTACGCCGCCAAAATGACTGATGAGCCATGCTTGTGTCTTGGAGCCTGTCCATAGGTCAATCAATACAAAGCCAGCAAGAGGTATGTCATGGCGGTTACAAATCAGGCAGCTATACGGGGTTATAGTTTGCCAGGGTAGGAAATTTGTAGTCAATATGGTATACTCGAATGTTGAGGGATTTATCATCAATCAGGAATGTCGGCAATGATAAAACAGCGTACGTTGAAAAATAGCATAAAAGCAACCGGTGTTGGTTTGCATTCTGGCGAGAAAGTGTATTTAACACTACGACCTGCGCCGGTTAACACTGGAATTATCTTTCGCAGAATCGATCTGGAAACTCCCGTGGAAATTCCAGCAAGAGCTGAGAATGTCGGCGACACGACGTTGTCAACGACTCTGGTTAAAGAGGGTGTTAAGGTCTCTACGGTTGAACATTTATTGTCTGCAATGGCCGGTATGGGAATTGATAATGCCTATATTGATTTAAGCGCGCCAGAAGTGCCCATTATGGATGGCAGTGCTGGGCCATTTGTGTTTTTATTGCAATCAGCCGGTTTTGTTGAGCAAGCAGCAGCCAAACGCTTTATTCGAATCAAACGCAATGTTGTCGTTGAAGAAGGGGATAAATGGGTACGTTTTGAGCCCTATGAAGGATTTAAAGTGTCATTTATTATTGATTTTGAGCATCCTGCCATCCAGGGACGTGCACAAAGTGCTGAAATCGATTTTTCTTCTACTTCCTTTGTTCGTGAAGTCAGTCGAGCCAGAACTTTTGGCTTTATGAATCAGATTGAACAGCTTAGAGCTAACAATCTGGCGCTGGGCGGCAGTTTAAATAATGCCATTGTAATGGATGAATATCGAATTCTGAATGAAGATGGTCTGCGCTATGAGGATGAATTTGTTAAGCATAAAATATTGGATGCAATTGGAGATCTCTACCTGTTGGGCAGCAGTCTGATTGGTGCTTTTAGTGGTCATAAAGCAGGACATGCACTTAATAATAAAATTTTGCGTGAACTTCTGGCTGATGAATCAGCCTGGGAAGAAGTCATTTTTAATGATGAAAAATCAGCGCCTATTTCCTACATGAAGTCTATTGCTGCAAATTAATAGCTGCCGATTAATAAGACAGTTATTTTTTTCCAACATTATGTGCCAGCCGCATTAATGCGTCTTTTAAATCATCATTTTCGATGTGCTGGGCGCTGTTGGCGATGATTTTAGCTGAATTTGGAGAATAAACAGGCATTTCTCTCTCTTCTTTTGTGCTAACATTAACTGAGGCTACTCTGATAATAATTTTTTTGAGTTGACTGAATTGAGGTTCAGCACTGAGAGAACGTTTTAAAACAGGTGTATAAAAACGTAATTTGCTCGCCCATGCAGCACTTTTGGCGGCAATAATCAGGTTTTGTTGTTTTTCCCTTTTACCGCCAGAAGAAGTACCGCCAGAAGAAGCACCGCCAGAAGAAGCACCAACAGAAGTGGAGAAGCCCAGAACAGATATTTTTTCAGCAAATTCAGCTGGAAGATAAGTCAATAAACGTTTGGAAAGATATTCAAGATAACGGCTGTGTTGCAGTAAACGCTCGATACTTGTGGATGGTTGTTGAAGAATTTTTTTCATTCAGTGAAACTTTTGCAAAAAAATAATTACGACGAACAAGAGTTAGGGATTATAGCATGGAATGCTGTCTGATTAACCAAATATTTAAAACAGTGTTTATTAAAACAACACGCCAAGGTCTTTATGAATATTATTTTAGTAAGAAAAAGAAGCGGGGCAACATTTGACATTAATTTGTCTCGATCTTTTATCATTATGATTTCTCTGTTATTCCTCAGTATCCCGATCATTACCTATTATTTGGGCTTTATTGCCAATGATCGTGTGCCCTCCATTGCCGATTTGGACAAACCTGAAAATATAGAGCCCATTCGCACTAAGTTAAACCAGATCGTAGGCAGCATATACAGGGAAGAATTGGCCCGACAGCAGGAAGAGCTGGATTCACTTAAACAGCACAATCAGGAAAATATTAACGCCCTGACCAATAGTCTGGCTAAATTGCAGGCACATATTATTCGCCTGGATGCCTTAGGGCATCGTCTTACAGAAGTTGCTAAACTGGATAAAAAAGCATTTAATTTTGACTTTGAGCCTGCAATGGGAGGACCTGCTGATTCAAGTGATGGTTCATTTGAAAAAGACTTCTCTGAAAAC
>DAOVUK010000140.1 GCA_030632625.1 Gammaproteobacteria bacterium | reverse complement strand
TAACAACGGCCTTTTTCTTCACTGACGCTTTCTTCTTAACAACAGCCTTTTTCTTCACTGCCGCTTTCTTCTTAACAACAGCCTTTTTCTTCACTGCCGCTTTCTTCTTAACAACAGTCTTTTTATCTTCTGCTGTTACTTTCACTTTTTCAGACTCTTGTTCCATTGGAATTGCTTCTGCATCCACTGGCGTTTTAACCAGTGGATCCAGAATTTCAGTGATACGTGCAAAGATCTCATCAACATCACCGGAGCCTTCAATGGCAATATTTTTACTTTGTTGTTTATAATAGGAAATTAATGGTTCTGTTTGTGAACTGTAGATTTTCAGACGATGGCCAATAGTCTCCTGGTTATCATCCGCTCTTTGTATTAACTTGCCACCACACTTATCACAAACTTCTGTCAGGATTGGGGCTGAGGTATAAACATTATACATTTGACCGCAATCAGCACAGGTTCTTCGACCGGTCAAACGATGCATCAGAGCTTCAAGATCAACATCAATCAGGATTGTTTTTTCCAGAGGCTTATAAATAGTGTTTAACATATTATCCAGCGCTTCAGCCTGAGGAATATTTCTTGGGAAACCATCCAGAATAAAACCATAAAAAGCATCAGGCTCTTTTAAGCGTTCTTCTATGATACCAAGAACAATATCATCTGTGACTAACTCACCGGCTTCCATTGCTTCTTTTGCTTTAATTCCCAGAGGAGTTTCATCCCGAACTGCGGCACGTAATAAATCACCTGTGGAAATTTGTGGGACACCGTATTTTTCAACTAATTTTTTTGCTTGTGTGCCTTTACCTGAACCAGGTGCGCCTAATAAAACAATTCTCATTTTTTTCTCACTAACATGAAGTAATTATAAAAGCTTATTATGACATTCTAACTCAGAGTTTTATAAAGTAAAGTGTTACCAGATATATTGTCAACTTTATTCACAACTTGTCTGCTTTTGATCTCTGGTATCATCAAATCAATAGATCGGATAAAATACAAGCTTATT
Source organism: Gammaproteobacteria bacterium (assembly GCA_030632625.1). Classification (GTDB taxonomy): domain Bacteria; phylum Pseudomonadota; class Gammaproteobacteria; order GRL18; family GRL18; genus GRL18. Next base: position 6,456 of record DAOVUK010000140.1, on the reverse strand, counting down.
TAGACAGGTATAATTCATACTATGAATGATGATCAATTACTTCGATACTCCCGACAAATCATGCTGCCTTATGTCGGCATTGAGGGTCAGGAAAAATTACTTAATGCCAGAGTCCTTATTATCGGTATGGGTGGTTTAGGTTCACCTATTGCAATGTATCTCGCATCAGCGGGTGTCGGTCATTTAGTGATCTGTGATTTTGATGATGTTGATTTATCTAATTTACAAAGACAAATTATTCACAGTTCACCTAAGCGCATTGGTAAAAACAAGGCTGATTCAGCAAAAGAAACCTTATTGCAATTAAATCCGGAAATTCAGGTCACTGCCTTAACAAAAAAATTAGATGAGCAGAGCTTGTATACACAAGTGCAGCAGGCTGATGTGGTTGTTGACGGCACAGATAATTTTGACTCACGCTTTTTGCTGAATAAAGTTTGCTTTACTGCGCAGACTCCTCTGGTATCAGGCGCTGCAATTCGCATGGAAGGACAGATCATTGTTTTTGCTAATCAGGGCAAAGGCCCCTGTTATCGCTGTTTATATAAAGATGATGCTGATGATACCGCAACCACCTGTTCTGAAAATGGCGTTCTGTCTCCGGTTGTTGGAATTATTGGTAGTATTCAGGCAGTTGAAACAATGAAAATTATTATGTCTGTCGGTAAACCGCTGGTATCCCGATTATTGTTATTAGATGCCTATACAATGGATTGGCGCAGCTTAAAACTACCTGCCGATCCGCACTGTCCTGTTTGTTCCAAAATAGTGAGCATTTAATCTTCATTATAAATTAAGGAACTGACATAGCATGAAAATAATCCTGGCTCCCATGGATGGACTCACCGATGCCTATGCCCGTGAAATATTAACTGGCATTGGCGGCTATGATTTATGTGTGACTGAATTTCTGCGTGTCACTGATACCTTGTTTCCATCCCGTGTATTTTATCGGCGATTCCCTGAATTAAGAGCGGAATTAAGAACTGGACTAAGAGCTGAATTAAAGCACGAATTAAAAAAAGGAACTCATCAAACTCCCAGTCATGCAACTATTAGTCATACAAGATCGGGAACACCGGTTTTTTTACAGTTACTGGGCAGTGATAATAACGCCATGGCAGAAAACGCTGCAAAAGCGGTACAACTGGGCGCCAGAGGCATTGATCTTAATTTCGGCTGCCCGGCAAAAACAGTGAATCGAAGAGATGGTGGTGCCAGTTTATTGAAATTTCCGGAACGAATAAATCAACTGGTCAGTTCTGTGCGTCAGGCTGTACCGGAAAACATTCCCGTGACAGCTAAAATGCGGCTTGGTTTTGATGATCAATCGCTGGCTCATGAAAACGCATTAGCAATCCAGAATGGCGGAGCAGACTGGGTCACGATTCATGCCAGAACAAAAAAAGACGCTTATCGTCCACCGGCCTACTGGGAAGCATTAGCACCTATTTCAGAATTACTTGATATACCCGTGATAGCAAATGGCGAAGTCTGGAGTGTTGATGATTATCTTAACTGCAAACAACGCAGCGGCTGTGAAAGTGTCATGCTGGGTCGGGGGGCAATGGTCACACCTGATTTAGCCTTACAAATAAAACACACACTTGAAAATAAAGTCATATCGCCTTTAAGCTGGCATGATCTATGTCAGATTTTAGATAATTTATATCAATTAATGCTCCATAACCCGGGACTTAATGAGCGTTACATCGCTCCTCGTCTCAAATTGTGGGTAAAATGGTTAATGCCTAATTATACTCAGGCTGAAGAAATTTTTTCACAACTTAAACTGCTTAACGATCCACACCAGGCCATTCAGCTTATCAGGATGAGTGGTAAATTTTAAGCTGTAAGCTGTAAGTTGTAAGTTGTAAATTGTAAATTGTAAGTTGTAAGTTGTAAGTGGTAAGTGGTAAGTGGTAAGTGGTAAATTGTATGAGCTTTACTATTTAATGCTGATATAGGGCAGTGTAATTGCAACATCAGTGCCCTGCTCAATGGATGATGTTATACTCAGCTTGCCGCTATGAGCTTCCACCATACGCTTGACAATGCCCATTCCCAAACCTGTGCCGCGATTCCTGGTGGTAAAAAAAGGCTCGCCAATACGTTGTAAAATATTCTCAGGAATGACTTCACCTTGATTATTAATACTAATTGTTACCGTGTGTGCCTGACGATTATTTTTTAATGAACAGCGGATCCTACTGTTATTATCAGCGGCTTCTACGGCATTGCGATAAATATTTAACAGTATCTGATTGAGCCGATCGCCATCTGCTTTGACTTGTAATTGACTATTATAGACACCATCCTGCTGCTTATTCTGTTCCTCTTTATTTTCATCAGGCGCTTCCAGATGTATTGCTTTTGATTCCCCTATCGCCTTATTTGTGTTAATAAAATCATGGATAAAATCAAATAAATTAATTGACTTCAAATCCAGTTTCACTGGTTTTGCATAGAGCAAAATATCTTCAAGCAAACGCCCCATTCTTGTGGCTTCACGATCAGAAATTTCTGCCCATTCTGTACCATCTTCATCCAGATCCAGGCGGCCGAAATATTTTAAAGCCAGGCTGATTGTCGTCAATGGGTTTCGAACTTCATGAACAATACCCGAGGTAAATTCACCTATTGCTGCTAAGCGTCTTTGCTCCGCCATTTTAACTGTTTTACCAAAACTATGAGTCACAAGATGGGCAATATTACTGAGCAGCTCAATGTGTTCTTCATTATAGGCATCAGCCTCCCGTGAAGCGAAAACCAGTATACCTGGAACCTGCGTTGCTTGAGTCAGATGTAAAAAAATTGCACTATTCATTCCTTCTTCCGCCAACAGCTTCAAAAACACATAGCGTTTATTGCTTTGTGCTACCTCCTTTAGATTTGAGATCATTAAAGGTTTATCACTATGAATGGCCTTTTCCAATAAAGTCGCTTCTACAGAAAACAGGGTTCTGGGTAACATATGCGGCTTACCATCCATATAGGCATTTTGCAGTTCCAGCATGGTGGCATTACCATTGTGCAATAAGACGCTGGTCCAGTTTATTGGCAGTATGGAAGTAAACTGCTCCGCAATAAAACCCAGAGTAGAATCCAGATCATTACCTTGCTGCACTTTGTGAATTAACTGAAATATAGAGTTCAGTCTTTGTGATAAATGGTTAAAACTTTTTGCCAGTGATGCTATTTCATTATCGCTGCTGATAGCAAACTGATAACCAAAATCACCTTTTGCCACTCGATTAAAAGCCTCTACCGCTCTATTTAATGGAATAATGACTTTAATATAAAAACCCGCCAAAGTGAGTAATGCAATTATAAATGCAGCCGCTAATATCACTTTATTGACATAGTTAATCCAGTTAATACGATTTTTAAGATCCTGTTGCAGCTGCTTAACCACAACCTCTTCAATTTTTTTTATATTATCCTTATTTTCAGCAATATATTGTGCGGCGGCAGCTAGTTTGGGGGAATCATTACGATCACCTAAAATCTCATTTAAATTTTTATAATAAATATTCCAGTTTTCCTGTAAACTATTGAGCGTTTTTTTGGTGTTCTTATCCAGATTCAAATCAATGGCATTGTCCATATCCACCAATTCGGCTGTTAAGTGCTCATCTGAAAAACAGGTGATAATATCATTTTTATGATTGAGCTGTCCTTTCAGATCATCATAATACAAATTAATATCACGCCTGTAAGCACTATTGCTTTGCGGGGCATTTTGCAGATAGTTAAAACTCTGCATGTCCATATAGCTGGTAATTACCTGCAGACGATTAATCAAATGCAGTGCCGCCATCTCTTTTTCCCGTTCATCAATACTGTAAAGAGTATAAAATATTGCAAATGAAAACAGCGACAATAACAGGCCTAATACCGCAGTAATTTGAAATTTAAGAGAATGGATCAGTTTTTTCGGCATAGTGTTTGACTATTTTAAATACAGGAAATTATGAAGATCAACATTTATATTTTATATAGAACGTCTTTTGGACAATAATATTACATAAAAATACTAAAATCATCTTCATACTTAAAGTACTTGCCTTCGGTTTCTACATATTGTAAACAATAACATGCTAAATGATAATGTTATTAACAATGGAAATAAAACGGTCTTCTGAAAAAATGTATAACTCTGCATTAGAAATAGTCAAACAGACAATATTAGACACTCTGCCCGTGGCCATACTGATTGTCGATAAAAAGGGCCTGGTACGCTACTATAATCAGGAAGCTGATAAACTGTTCAGCCCCGGATTTCTTGACTCCGCTAATATGACAAAATTATCAGGCGATCTTAATGAGCAGGATTTTCATCAGGCTATCGATAAACTCAATCATAACTCACCAGGCGTTAAACTCAATATAAGTTTTAAACACGACCTGAAGCATTATTCTTTTCAGCTAAAAATGATCATTAATCCCGAAGAAAACTTCTATGAAGACAGCTTTGAAGACACTGATACTGAAAAAAACGGTTTATATTTAATCACTTTGAACCCTGTTGACGGAAAGCCTTTAGCTAATAAGAAGCCTTTAGCTAATAATGAGCCTTTAGCTGATAATGAGCCTGCCGCTAATAAAAAGCCTTCAGGGTATAAGGAGCCTTCAGCGTATAAGGAGCCTTTAGCGTATAAAGAGCTATTGAATCATGATATAAGCCCACACGCCAGAAAAAACAGCCAGTTAAAAAAGAACTTCAAAGAATTAAAACAGTTTTCACGTCTGAGCGCCATGAGAGAAATTTCCAGTTCTCTTGCCGATAAGTTAAATCAACCCCTGACAGCCATCATGTCCTATACCCAGGCTATGCAGCGCCTCTATCAAAATAATGCCTCTTCTGATGAAATCAACAATGCCATGGAGCGGGTTGTTGTCAATGCTGAAAACGCAGGTCAGATCATTAAAAATATTCGCGCACAGCTGAATGTCAACACCTTGAATTATCAAAATATTTGTATGAATCATCTCATTCAGGAAAGTATTCACTTAACTGAATTAGGGAGCACTGAATTAGAGAGCACTGAATTAGACAGCCCGGCATCATTGATTAAATTTGTGACTCATTATGAACCAGCCTTTATTACATTATGTATTGATAAAGTTCAAATAAGACAGGTCATCTTCAGCTTAGTCAATAATGCCATTGATGCCGTAATGGAATCCTCTGTTAAGTCACCGGAAATCACTCTAACGACTCGCTGCTCTGGTTCACACGCTGATTTACACTCTGGTTTACACTCTGGTTTACATTATGAGATAGTCATTTCAGATAATGGCCCTGGATTCCCTGAAGAAATTAAGAATAAACTCTTTGAACCCTTTACCACAACTAAAAAAAATGGTGTTGGCATTGGCTTATCAATGTGCCATCATATTATTGACTTACATAAAGGCAGTATCAGTATTATTTCTGATAATTCTGCAAACAAGAATCGGCCTGACACAAAGCATTCGACAGTGGTCACAATTTGTCTGCCGCTTAGCTCAGATGAAATCAAGCATTGTTTATAATTTATGGAGATAGATTTGCCAAATAAAGCACCGGATATTGATAACAGCAAACCAACCGTTTTTATTGTTGATGACGAGCCTGATGTCAGAGCTGCACTGCGTCTGCTAATCAAATCAGTCGGTTATACCGTGGAGTGCTTTGAATCTGCTGATCAGTTTTTTCAACAGTTTAAGCACGATCGCAAGGGGTGTCTGATTCTGGATGTGCGTATGCCCGGTATGAGCGGTATGGACTTACAGGAAAAACTGGCCAGTATGGAAACACTATTACCCATTATTATGATCTCAGGGCATGGTGAAATTCCCATGGCTGTTAAGGCTGTACAAAATGGTGCCATTGATTTTCTCCAAAAACCCTTTAGTGATCAGCAATTACTGGATCGTATATCACAGGCAATGGAAATCAATAACAAACGCCATAGCATCCATGACATCCGACAGGATGCACAGGATAAATATGATTCACTCACGCCAAGAGAAAGTGAAATCTTTGCTGAGGTCGTTGCAGGAAAACTGAATAAAATCATTGCCTATGAACTGAATATCAGCACACGAACTGTTGAAATTCACCGTGCAAAAGCAATGGAAAAGATGGAGGCAAAAAATTTGTCCGAATTAATTAATATGGCAAATTTAATCAAACCATCTGAGTAATTAATTGAATCGAGGCACGTAACCTACCCACTTGCCATCAACTGTCGTTTCTTCATTATGTGAATTGGTCACACTGACTGAATGATCAGGATGAACTCTGACCGAAACAACACCCTCATCTTCACAAGTAACCTGTGAACCATCATCCATTGTACAACCGAAAACCATTACGCTTCTTCTCATCGTCTAATACCTTTTGTTAATAACCTAGTAATTTAGTATGGTATTATGATACTCGTTTTATTGATCTAGATCAATACTTTT
>DAOVUK010000085.1 GCA_030632625.1 Gammaproteobacteria bacterium | reverse complement strand
GTATTTTGCACAGGGGATAGTGATTCAGATGTTGTTTGTTGAGCTTTTGTGCTATTTTCCTGGGTTTTAATTATTGAGTTTTTATTTATCAGGGATTCACTGCTCAGGATTTTATCAGTCTGAGGTTTATAAGAAGTTGTCTGCTCATTCGGCGTGTGCAGGAATAATGAGTAATACCCCAGTGCCAGCAGAAAACCGGCGGCAGCGGAGAAAACTAAAAATAATACATAAGATGAATGTTTTTTTATTGCCATTTTGATATTTTACACAAAAAATATTGTTGAGGACAGACTTCGAGTTGAGGAAAATTATGCTAAATCGTGTTAATTTAATTAGCTATTGTGATGAGCTTCTGGATACCGGAAGCTTCAAAGATTACTGCCCGAACGGCCTGCAGGTCGAAGGTTGTGAGTCCGTTGCTAAAATTGTTTCCGGGGTGACTGCCAGTCAGGCGCTGATTGATGCTGCAATAGAGCATCAGGCGGATGTGCTGCTGGTACATCATGGTTTTTTCTGGAAAGGTGAAAATGCGGTGCTGACAGGCATAAAAAAACGCCGTTTAAAGTCTCTGTTAAGCAATGATATTAATTTACTGGCCTATCATCTGCCACTGGATGCTCATAAAAAACTGGGCAATAATGTTTTACTGGCTGAAAAGCTGGGTGTGACTATTGAACAATTTTTTGCAGTCAATGAAATTGCCCTGGCTGGTCGGGTAAAAGAATACACAGGTAGTGAATTCGGACAGCATATTGCAGACATCTTAGAACGTGAACCGCTGCATATTGATGCAGATAGAGCCATCAGCACAGTGGCATTGTGTACAGGAGCAGCACAAAGTTATATAGAACAGGCGATTGAGCTGGGTGTGGATGCTTTTATCAGTGGCGAAATCTCAGAAAATACCTGGCATATTGCCAAAGAGAATAATATTCATTATTTTGCGGCAGGGCATCACGCCACAGAACGGTATGGAGTACAGGCTATGGGAGAGCATCTGGCCGGCCATTTCGGACTGCAGCACCAATTTATTGACATTGTTAATCCTGTTTAGCAAAGGAAAATATTTTCCTTAAATAAAGCAAGAAAAGAGAGCAGAAAATAACTGTTTAAGTGTTTTTCTGGAAAAAGCTATGTGCTGATTTTTTCTGCCATTTGGGTGAATTTAGCAACAAAATTATGATAAATGTCAGCTTAATTAGTAAATAATGAAATTGTACTTGATCTTATTCCCGGCATTTAAGAAAATGTTGCAAATTTTTTCAGTATCGAATAAAGAATAGTAACATATTTCAAGTTAGCCGCATGTTGAAAAGAGTGCTTTGAAATAGTGTAGCCAGGAAAGGCCGGAAGCAGAGAAATCTTTGTTTTTTGTCAGTTGGGGCGGGTTAAGATCTTATATTTGGGAGTTAAGTAAATGAGTGCAGACGCTGTAAATAATAGCAAACGTCGTCTTCTGGTTGCAGCCACATCCGTGGTTGGTGCCGTTGGTGCCGGTTTTGTTGCTGTACCTTTCATCAAATCCTGGAATCCCAGTGCTAAAGCTTTAGCCGCGGGTGCACCAGTTCTTGCTGATATCAGCAAGCTTGAAGAAGGGCAAATGATTGTTGTAGAGTGGCGGGGTAAGCCGGTTTACATCTTAAAACGCACAGATGACAATATGAAAGTATTGGAAACTGATACGGATATGCTGGCAGATGTGAATTCAGATGCCTCAAAGCAGCCGGACTGTTGTAAAAATATCGGCCGCTCTCATGACAAGCACACTAAAACAGTGGTCATGGAAGGCGTTTGTACTCATTTGGGCTGTGCGCCTAAATATCTACCGGATATGAATAATCCCTTTGCAGGTGCTCTGGGCGCTGACTGGAAAGGCGGTTTCTTTTGTCCTTGCCATGGCTCATTTTATGACTTATCCGGTCGGGTCTACAAATCAATGCCGGCACCCACAAACTTGCCTGTACCCATTCATAAATATGAGAGTGATACGGTAATCATGATTGGTCAAGATGGGAGTAATGCATAATGGAACAAAAATCCAATGGTTTAATGGGCTGGGTTGACGCTCGTTATCCCGCCACAAAAACCTGGGAAAAGCATCTGGCAAAATATTATACGCCCAAGAACTTCAATTTCTGGTATTTCTTTGGCTCTTTAGCCTTTATGGTTCTGGTGATTCAGATCCTTTCCGGTGTCTTTCTGACCATGTTTTATAAGCCGGATACTGCATTGGCTTTTCAATCAGTTGAAATGGGCATTATGCGTGATGTGGAATGGGGTTGGCTGATCCGCTACTTCCACTCTACCGGTGCTTCAGCGTTTTTTATTGTGGTCTATCTGCACATGTTTCGTGCTCTGATTTATGGTTCTTATAAAAAACCTCGTGAGCTGATCTGGATATTTGGTATGTTGATCTTTCTGGCATTGATGGCAGAAGGTTTTATGGGTTATTTATTGCCCTGGGGTCAAATGTCCTTCTGGGGTGCTCAGGTGATTATTAATCTGGTGAGTGCTATTCCATTTGTTGGAGAAGGTTTGAGTACCTGGGTTCGTGGTGACTTCGTTATCGGCGATGCCACCTTGAATCGTTTCTTCTCTTTACATGTTGCCGCTATTCCTTTGATTTTGATTGGTCTGATTTTTGCTCACATTGTTGCCTTACATGAAGTGGGTTCTAACAACCCTGACGGCGTTGAAATCAAGAAAAACAAAGACGCAAATGGTATCCCTAAAGACGGTATTCCTTTTCACCCATATTATTCGGTTAAAGATATTGTCGGTGTCATCGTTTTTTTGATGTTCTTCTCGATTGTAGTGTTCTTTATGCCGGAAATGTTTGGGTATTTTCTTGAACACGCTAACTTTGAGCCTGCTAATCCTCTGAAAACACCTGAGCATATTGCCCCGGTCTGGTATTTCACGCCGTACTATTCAATATTGCGTGCCGTACCCAGTATTGCCGGTTCTGCGTTTCCTGGTGTTATTGCCATGGGTGCCGCGATTGTAGTGATGTTCTTCCTGCCATGGCTGGATCGTAATCCGGTCAAGTCAATACGTTATCGTGCTGGCTGGTATAAAGTGCTGGTTGCAATCTTTGTAGTTACTTTCATTGTTCTGGGTATTTTAGGTACTCTGTCAGTAACTGACGGCCGTACCCTATTAGCTCAGGTATGTACAGCCTACTATTTTGCTTTCTTCCTGCTGATGCCGATTTATACGAAGTTGGAGAAAAATAAACCAGTTCCAGAAAGGGTGACAATGAAATGAAAAAGGCAATGATAAAGACAATCCTGGTTCTGCTATTCACTACAATAGCAATGATAAGCACTGGCCTGGCAATGGCTGCCGGTGGCGGCTATCCAAAAACACCGGCAAATGTTGATGTTGATGATATGGCCTCACTACAACGCGGTGCTAAAGTCTTCACTGATTATTGCCTGAGCTGTCACTCGGCCAAGTTTGTCCGCTTTAATCGTGTGGCAACTGATCTGGGTCTGACTGAAGCCGAAGTGATGGGCAATTTAAACCATCTTGGTGTTAAGTTTGGTGCCACAATGACTGCTGTTATGACAGATGATTATTCCAAAGAAGCCTTTGGTGCAGTACCACCTGATCTGTCATTAGTCGCTCGTTCAAGAGGTGTTGACTGGTTATACACTTATTTGACCGGTTTTTACGCGGATAGTGCCAAGACAACCGGTCATAACAATGTTATTTTCAGAGATGTCGGCATGCCTAATATTTTCTGGAAACAGGAAGGTGTTAAGCAGGCTGTCTATGAAGAGCATGATGGTGTAAAAACGCTTGTTGGTGTTGAAGTTGTTGAACAAGGCACCATGGCGCCAGAAGAATTTAATCTTATGATTCGTGATTTGGTGGCTTTCTTATCTTATATTGGTGAGCCTAACCAGAGTTATCGAAAAAGCTTAGGTATTTATGTGCTGGTGTTCCTGTTTATCTTTTTCGGCTTTGCCTATGCGATGAAGAAAGATTACTGGAAAGATGTTCACTAGCTTTTATTTAAGAACTTGAGCTGATAAGTTTGATAAATAACTCTCCTTCTTCTTTTTTAAGAAGACCATAACAGGCGCTTTAGGCGAGAAGGAGATAAAAGCGATTATTTAAAGGGGGGCTTCCATGCCCCCTGTTTGCGTTTATGATTTCCTATGGAGGAACTATGACTCAACTTACTAACAGAAGATCAATCATGACCCTTTTCTCTGATGAGAATGATCTTTTGAGTCATCGAGTAAGAATGGTTTTGGCTGAAAAAGGCATTAACCATGAGATTGTTAATGTTGATGCAGACAATCTGCCAGAAGATTTAATTGATTTAAATCCTTATAATACTGCACCCACTTTAGTGGATCGTGACCTGGTTTTATATGATGCTCAATTAATTATGGAATATCTGGATGAGCGTTTTCCTCATCCGCCTTTAATGCCGGTTGATCCCGTTAATCGTGCTAAATTGAAAATGTTACTGATTAGAATTAAAAATGACTGGGATCCTCTGGTTGAAAAACTGATTGGCAAGACAGAAAAACAAGGTGTTAAACAGAGAAAGGAACTGCGTGAAAGTCTCTCCACAATCGCACCTGTGTTTGAGCAGAAAGCTTTTTTTATGTCGGATGAATTTACTCTGGTCGATTGTGCGCTTGCGCCAATCCTATGGCGTTTGAATGAAATGTGTATTGAACTTCCTGAGTCTGCTATTGCAGTAACTCAGTATGCTCAGCGTTTGTTTGAAAGAGAATCTTTTAAAGAAAGTCTTTCGGATGTTGAAGAAGATATGGATATTATCTCCTGAAGTTAGTGCTTTGTTTTTCATAACTCAGAAGTCCGAAAGATTCGGACTTCTGAGTATGGGAACAGGCTGCTGGTAATAATACCCTGAGTAGTTACTAATCTTTTAATGAATAAACAGGTTATTTATGACTCCGAGTCGACCCTATTTATTACGTGGAATCTATGACTGGCTCATTGATAATGAGCAAACACCTTATCTTCTTGTGGATGCTGAAGCGCAAGGTGTAATCGTGCCTCTAGAACATGTTCAGGATGGTAAGATTATATTAAATATCAGTCTGACAGCAACACGCGATCTGGAATTAACCAATGACAGCGTCACTTTTAACGCTCGCTTTGGTGGTAAGCCCATGAAAGTGAATGTGCCTATTATGGCGACCCTGGCGCTGTATTCAAAAGAAAATGGTCGGGGCATGATGTTTCCTGAAGAGGGAGCGGATAATGATCCGTTATCACCTGATCCGGGTTCAGGCAAGGGAAGTGATAAAGGTGAAGCCTCTCAAAAACCGCATCTGACTTTGGTTAAGTAAAGGGAAATGCAGGCGTATTAACGTAGAGACGTTGCATGCAACGTCTCTACACTATTCAGGAAAACTCTTTCCCGGATTTAAAATATTGTCCGGATCAAATTGCTGCTTAATAGCTTTCATATAAGCCAGGCTTACCTGATCCAATTCTTTAGCAACATATTCCTTTTTCACCAGACCTATTCCATGTTCTCCGGAAAGGGTGCCTTCAAGCTCAAGTACCAGTTGAAATACCTCTTCCAGGCAATCCGTTGCTTTTATTTGTAATTGCGCATCATCCGGATCGGTGAGTAGGTTGACATGGATATTGCCATTGCCTGCATGGCCAAAGTTAACGATAGGGATGGCGTATTTTTGGGACAGTTTATCAAGACCATCGAGTAATTCAGGAATTCTGGATACGGGCACCACGACATCTTCATTAATCTTTTTAGGTGCTATCTTTCTAAGAGCAGGGGACAGGGCTTTTCGGGTTTCCCATAGTGCTTTGATTTCCTGTTCCGACTGGGCATGATTGATTTCCAGACAGCCGGTATTTTTTGCTGCAGTGATAATAGATTCTATAGCTTCATCAAGTGCCTGCGTACTACCGTCAATTTCGACCATCAGCATAGCCCCGGCATGGTGCGGTAAATTAGCAGCAGAATATCCTCTGATCATTTCAATCGCATGTTTATCGATAAATTCCAGAGCACAGGGTGTAATAGGCTGGGCCATAATATCAGAGACGGCCTGTGCTGCACTGTGTATGGAATCATAGCTTATTTGCAGAGTGCGTTTATCACTGGCTATCGGGAGGAGTTTTAGTGTTGCCTGAGTGATAATGCCCAGGGTACCTTCAGAGCCGATGATCAAACGTGTTAAATCATAGCCGACCACGCCTTTTGTGGTTTTAACACCTGTGTGCAGAGTGTCTCCTTTGCCGGTTACCAGGGTGAGCTGCAGCACATTGTCACGAGTTGTGCCATATTTGACTGCCCTGGGCCCTGCTGAATTATAGGCCAGATTGCCGCCGATGGTGCATACCGCACTGCTGGTTGGATCAGGTGCCCAGAAAAAACCATGAGCGCCTGCCGCCTGTTGAACTGCCTGATTGGTGACACCGGGTTGAGCAGAAATTAAACGATTAGCCGGATCAATTTCCAGGATCTGATTCATACGCTCAAAAGAAAGAATAATGCCGCCCCCGGTGGGTACTGTTGCACCGGTTGTTCCTGTCCCGGCACCCCGGCTAATAATGGGCACCTGATATTTTCGGCATAATTTAACGAGGTCAACAATTTGCTGATGATTTCGAGCAAAGATGACGGCTTCCGGCAGGGCATGGAGACGGCTATTATCATAGCCGTAACTCCAGCAAAGAGACGGCTCAAGTAACCTGTCTTCAGGCTGTATCAGTTGTTTCAGCTGAGCAAGAAATTCATGCTGCATTATCTATAAAAACCAGCTGATTCAGATCTTTTTGTCTTGAGGATTAGGGTATTCAAATAATTTGATGACACGTTTTACACCATTAGTTGTACGTGTTATTTCTGTGATCTGATTACCCTGTTCTCGTGTGACCAGTCCCATTAAGAAGACACTGCCATTTTCTGTCACAACTTTAACCTGAGCACCGTCCAGCTCACTCATGTGAGTAAACACGGAGGTTTTAATTTTACTCGTTAGATAGGAATCATTAGTACGTGTACTCATTGAGCTGGGCTGACCGATGCTGACTTCATTGAAATATTTACGCACATTTTTGATTTGACCAGCGATGTGACTGAGTTTTTGTTTTAGTTGTTCAGTGGGGACTTCGCCGGTAATAAGAACCTGACGGTTGTAGCTGGTGACATTAATATGGGTCTGTTCTGATAATTCATCATCCTGATAATAGAGATGAGTAAATTTTGATTTTATATTCTGGTCTTCAACGTAGTCACCCGTAGTGCGCTTATCCATAACCACAGAAGTACCGACAACGGCACCACCGACAACGGCTGCAGTACAACCACTAAGTAAGTAAAGAGCAAGTAAAATCAGAGGAGTTGTGGTTAATAATTTCATGGCTACATCCTGTCATTAGATTGAAATGTTCCTGGATTAAACTCAGGCACCGAAGAGTTGATGATCAATTAAATCACACAAAGCATGGATAATTGTAATATGTGTTTCCTGAATACGGGCAGTCTGCTCTGCCGGCACACGTAATTCGATGTCATCAGCGGATAAAGATTGGGCAACACGACCGCCGTCTTTTCCTGTTAAGGCGATAACAGACATGTCACGTTCATGAGCTGCTTCTATCGCCTGAACGATACTATTGGACTGACCACTGGTGCTGATAGCCAGTAAAACATCAGGTTCCCGACCCAGGGCATGAATTTGTCGGGCAAATATATCATCATAGTGGTAGTCATTGGCAATTGAGGTAATGGCAGAGCTGTCGGTAGTCAGAGCAATTGCCGGAAGAGCAGGGCGCTCAGCTTCAAAACGATTGATGAGCTCTGAAGTGAAATGCTGCGAATCTGCAGCGGAGCCGCCATTGCCGCAGGCCATAATTTTACCTTCGTTAAGCAGCGATTGCACCATTTTATCACCAGCCCGGGCTATCTGTTCAGCGATACTATCGAATGTTTTTTGCTTAACTGCAATGCTATTAGTAAAAATTGTTTCTATCCTGGATATGCTCATCAGAGATTTTTATCCTTTTCTGTTGCTCGGTTAATCTATTTTTCCTGGTTTCCAGAACAGGTACTAAGCCTGTATGGCATTTTTAATCCAGTCAATTTGTTCTTCTCCTGATTGAACCTGAGAGTTTAGGGCAACAGCATCAATACGACAGGGCAAATGACTGTATTTTGGATATTTCACTAAAAAATATTGAATTGTTTTAATGATTTTTTTCTGTTTGGCCAGATTAATGGTTTCTAAGGGGTGACCAAATTGAGTCTGCTTACGATATCTGACCTCAATAAAAACCAAAAATTCATTATCGTGCATGATCAAGTCAATTTCACCATACTTACAGGAAAAATTTGTCTGTAATTTTGTTAAGCCCCGCTTTTGCAAATAGTTTAAAGCAATTGTTTCTGCCTGTTGACCCTTCTGGTTATGATCCTTAATAAAGCGAAGCATTGTCATTGCTGATATTTATTATACTGGAATTGCTAGTACTGCTCTCGCTATTGAAATCTGAGTTTTGTAATTTTACATTGCCTTGATCAAAAGTTGCCCATGGTAAAGAGCGGACAATATGACCTTTATGGTTAATAGTAATTTTACCGGTATCGCCAGAAAATGATTCAGATGGATTTTTGTAAAGATAGTCTACATAAGGTGCTAATTGATAACTGTCGACACCCATGGCAAACAGGCGTTGATACAGAGTGCTTTGATAAGAATTTTGTTGACTGACTGTATCTTGAATACTGCCCAGTAAAAAAGGCATATCAGAAAAATGAACACCATCCATATCAATATTCTGGCGGGCATTGTGGTAATTAGAGACGATATGAGCTGTGGAATAAATTGGAATGGTTTCACCATGATGATAGATAACCTGCAAAGGAATTTGCTTGGCCTGTCTTGGAAAGGCAGCCATAAACAGCATATCAATATCCTGACGTCTCCTGGGGGTGAATTCCAGCTGCCGTCCAATGGTACGGCTGACCGCTTTCTTTCGGGATTCACTGAGATCAATATTAAGCATGGATTTAATTGAATCTGAGAAATCATGATTCTCTGACTTATAATCAACTGTATCAACTACAAGACCGCCCGATTTTTGCCAATAAGCAGAAAATGCATTTTTCATGCGTTTACCCCAGGTATTGTCGGGGGTCATAACTGCGGCATAATAGTGTCCGTCCTGACGCGCTTTTTTAGCAACCATGCGGGCAGCAGACTCGGGAGAAAGACCAAACTGGAATAAATGTTCAGCTTTTTTAGCAGGGAAATGTTTAGCGCTGACGTCAG
>DAOVUK010000233.1 GCA_030632625.1 Gammaproteobacteria bacterium | reverse complement strand
GAATAGTTCATGCAGCACCTGTAATTGATAAAAATTAATATCCATATATACTAATAACGTAGAAGGGTGGAGTAAGCAATAACATCGCTGCAAAATAACAACAGTGCCACCTGAAATAGAGTTTATACAGTGTATTGTTTTTATTTTGAGGTGCCGCATGAGTGAACTGGATATCAATCGATTACTGCTTCAATTTGAAAAAGAAGTCCGTGAAATCAATCGTCAGGAAATAAATCCCAGAATAGCTGAATTAAAACTGGCTGATTTAAATCCCGTGGTCAAAATGGTTGCTCAGGCCAGAGCACATTATTTACAAAGTTTATTTGATCTGTCCAATGTTTTAGAGGGTGCACGACCGACTCCGGAACAGATTAGAAAGCTGAGCATTAACCGTGCAACCTATGAAGAACTGGTTGAAGGATCTAAGGCTCTGGAAGTCGCCATTGAACGGGGTTATCTGGATGTTGGAGCATGAGTCGTATGGAAACACCTGTACCTGCCCGCCAATCGGACCATTATTTTATACTGAACCGGAATTAAAAACGGCTGGCTGGCGCGAACGTTTAGCGGTAGAAGATCTGATCTGTTTCGATGAGTGGGGTAATATGGATCGGGAAGGCAATGAAGGGCTATACCAGGAATTGTCCAATATCGATTCTACGATCTAATTTTCTCTGTCCATTTCTACAGTCCGTAAGATAGTGAGTTTATGAAAAACAGCATTATAAAATCATTGCCTGTTCTAAGCCTGTTAATTGTTTTTATAATTAACCTTATTGCGATTATTTCAATGCATTTCAGCTGGGATAATTCCATGCAGAAATACCTGCCGTTGCAAAATGAAATAAAAGTGCTTAAAAGTGATCTTTCACAAGCACATTTATGGCTGGAAGAAGCTCTGGGGGGTGATTCAACTATTGATATTCAAAAAGAGGTGATGACACCTTTTGCGCATAAGCCGTTTAGCCTTTATATTCAAAACAGCGAAAACACACTGAATGAGCTTAAAGATCAAGAATATATGCAAGCGCTTAAAGTGATTGAATTTAAGTTAAAAGACTTTTATTCAATTGCTCAGCAACGCTGGCAGAACGCTAAAAAACATGGCATCGGCAGTGATATGGATCAACAGTTTGATCGTGACTTTAAAAATATTATTGGCTTGATAGATACGCTGTCATTACATATTACACAGAGAATAGACAATGAAATAGCAGAGAGAAATTATCAGTTTGCCTGGATTATTGCCTGTTCTTTATTAATTAATATCACTATGTTTACCTACCTGTCTATAGTACGAAGCCGTCAGCAGCGATATGCATTGTCTTTGTTTGAAGAGAAAGAGAAAGCCATTATAACCCTGCGTTCAATTGGCGATGCGGTGGTTATTACTGACAAAAAAGGCAATGTGACCTTTTTTAATGAAATGGCTGAAAAATTAACTGAATATAAAAATTCAGAAGTATACGGCTTACATATTGACAGCGTGTTAAATATTCATAATGTCAAAACTGATGAAAAAATCAAAACGCCTATCTCGGCTGTGCTTAACGAAGGGCTCAGTAAATTAATATCCAATAGCAGTAAACTTATCAGTAAAACGGGCAAAGAGTATATTATCAGTGATTCGGCAGCGCCGGTTAAAAATCAAAATGGAGAAACCTTTGGTACAGTTCTGGTCTTTCAAAATGACACGGAACGTCATGAGATAGAGCAGATATTAAAAAATAGTGAAGCACGCTATCGTACGCTTGTTGAAAATATCCAGTTGCACTACTTTTTTTATGCCCATGATGTCGAGGGTGTCTTTACATATGTTAGTGATTCTCTCAATAGTATTCTGGGCTATACAGCTGAAGAATTTTTAGTTCATCATTCAGAGTATCTGACTGATAATCCTCAGAACAAAAAAGTTGCAGAGTACACACAGAAAGTAATTAGTGGTTTAGAAGTGGAGCCTTATCTGGTAGAAGTGTATCATAAAAACGGGGCTGTTATTACCCTGGAAGTGGCAGAACATGCGGTGTTTAATGATAATAATGAGGTGGTCAGTGTTGAAGGGATTGCTAAAAACGTCACCGATCAAAAGACGATTGAGAGCCACCTTGAATCTCTGGGGCATATTATTAATGAAAGTCTTAATGAAATTTATATTTTTGATAAAGAAACATTACAGTTTAACTATGTTAACCGGGCCGCAAGAAATAATCTAGGCTATACATTTGATGAAATGCTGGCAATGTATCCCTATGATATAAATCCTGATTATAGTGCTGAAGCATTTAAAAAGGCCATTTCTTCACTTGCCCAGGGTAAAGAGAGAAAAATTATTTTTGAAACAAGTCATGCCAGAAAAGATGGCAGCTATTACCCTGTTGAAGTCCATCTTCAGTTGATTAAAAATAATGATAAAGAGCAGTATGTCGCCATCATCCTTGACAGAACCGAATATAAGAAAGCAGAAGCTGAACTGAAGCATCAGGCTCAGTATGATGAATTAACTGATTTACCCAATCGCACTCTTTTTCTGGACAGGCTCTCTTTAGCCATTAAAAAAGCCAAGCGTAATAAACGCCAGATTGCAGTGCTGTTTATTGATCTTGACCGGTTTAAAGAAATTAATGATTCAGTGGGTCATTTATTAGGGGATGAAGTACTTAAAAAAACAGCTGAAAGACTTAAAGTATGCTTACGGGATACTGACACAATTGCCCGATTTGGCGGGGATGAATTTGTGGTACTTGTGGATGATGTCAAAGAGTCAGCAGTGGTTATTGATGTGGTTCTAAAATTGATGAATAAAATGCTGCGGCCGATTAAAATAGACGATCATACTTTTTATTTAACCCTCAGTTTAGGTATTGCGATCTATCCCGAAGATGGCGGATCAGCGGAGATATTGCTTAAAAATTCTGATGCCGCTATGTATAAAGCTAAAGATGATGGTCGTAACACCTATCAGTTTTATACTGCAGAGATGACAGAAAAAGCCTTCGAACATGTGTTCATGGAAAGCAATCTCCGTCAGGCTCTGGTGAAACAAGAGTTCATTGTTTATTATCAGCCGCAAATAAATGCTCAAAGCGGCAGGCTCATCGGTATGGAAGCTTTAGTACGCTGGCAGCACCCTGTTATGGGCCTGGTGTCACCAGCAAAATTCATCCCGCTTGCAGAAGAGATTGGCTTTATTATACCACTGGATCAGTGGGTGATGAGGACCGCGATGAGGCAGCTGGTAGAGTGGTATAAAAAGGGCATTAATCCGGGTGTGCTGACACTCAATCTTGCTGTGAAACAACTCCAGGAAAAAGATTTTATAGTGATGTTGTCTGCTCTGTTAGAAGAGACAGAATGCAAAGCAGAATGGCTGGAACTTGAAGTCACTGAGGGGCAGATTATGAAACATCCTGAGAATGCAATCGCCATTCTCAAACAGATCAGGGATATTGGTATCAGGCTGGCTATTGATGACTTTGGAACCGGTTACTCTTCACTCTCCTACCTGAAACGTTTTCCGATTGATAAGCTGAAGATCGATCAATCATTTGTCAGAGATTTACCGGATGATGAAGAGGATGCTGCTATTACCAGGGCGGTCATCGCTCTGGCAAAAAGTTTAAATCTCAGGATTATTGCTGAGGGGGTTGAGACTGAAGAGCAGAAAGACTTTTTAGTGACTAATGGCTGTCTGAATATTCAGGGCTATCTGTATAGTAAGCCAATGCCTGTTGATGAAATGGAAGTGTATCTTGAGAAGTATTAAGCAATGCTTCAGCCCTTCACTTAACATGAGGAGCTGAAGTCAGGGAGCTGAAATTTACTTGAAAAAAGCTTCTAAATCATCAGCGCCACCAATCAATTTTCCATCCATAAATACCTGTGGTGTTGTATGAGCACCACTTAAAGCCGTCAATGAACGATTTGTTACGGACTGATTTAATTCAACTTCTTCAAAAGGTAAGCCCTTAGCATCCAGTAATTCCTTAGCACGAGTACAATGCGGACAACCTTTGCGGGTAATAATAGTCACCACAGGCAGTGCCTTAGCTTGCGGATTAATGTGTTTCAGGACTGTATCGGCATCAGAAACACCAAACGGGTCACCATCGACTTCAGGCTCAATAAACATTTTTTCAATTTCACCATCATTGACAATCATTGCATAACGCCAGGAACGATCACCAAAGCCCAGATTTTGTTTATCAACCAGCATTCCCATACCTTTTGAGAACTCGCCATTACCATCAGGCAGCATAGTGATTTTCTCTGCACTTTGATCATCCTGCCAGGCATTCATAACAAAAGTATCATTCACCGACAGACAATAAATATCATCAATGCCGTTCTCTTTAAAAACAGGATACAGCTCATTGTATCTTGGCAGGTGACTGGATGAACAGGTCGGTGTAAAGGCACCCGGCAGAGCAAAAACAACTACTCTTTTATTGTCAAATAAATCACTGCTTGAGACATCAAGCCACTCACTGTTGTGGCGGGTTTTAAAAATAACGGCTGGTACTCTCTGACCTTCACGATTTTCTAACATGTTTTTCTCCTATGAAGAATTATGAATTTTTGTAATAATTTATTGATTTGATGGCGATAGTATAATTATTTTTATACAATTAATAAAATAGATTAATTAGAATGTTATAATTGAAAAAATCGATTGTACTATGTGGATAAGTTTGTATATATGACGGTCTATTATTGTAAAAAGTAGTTACAAAAGGAGCTTGATATGAGGTTACCCAGTCTGAAACACCTTCATTATTTAATTAATGTCCATAAATATCAGCATTTTGGAGAGGCAGCCAAGGCCTGTTTTGTCAGCCAGTCTACTCTGAGCAGCGGTATTGCCGCATTGGAAGATGTATTGGGTGTTCGCTTGATTGAAAGAGACAATAAAAAAATTCTCTTTACCCCCCTGGCAGAAGATGTAGTACAGCAGGCCCAGGGTATTTTACTGGCTGTGGAAGAGTTAACGCAACAGGTTCAGTCTTTTTCCAAACCGTTTGGTGGTATCTTGAAGCTGGGAGTGATACCCACGATTGCGCCTTTTCTGGTTCCGCAAATACTCATGATGTTTAAACAGGAGTTTCCTGAGCTCAAAGTTTTTGTCCGGGAACAACAGAGTGATATTGTTTTAAAGCAGTTAAATGACGGCGAGCTGGATTTGGTATTATTAGCGCTGCCTTACCCGTCATCCGGAGTGGTGATGAAAAGTTTTTATGAAGATCGTTTTTATTTTGCCCAGCATAAGGATTCACAGCTCAATACAGGAATAAAAACAGAAGCGCTTAATGCCGATTATTCAAACTTAGCCGATAATAGTCTGCTCTTACTGGAAGATGGTCACTGCCTGAGAGATCACGCTCTGTCTGCATGCAGCCTGCAGCGCACAGAAAAAATCAACTCATTTTCTGCCAGTAGTTTACACACGCTGGTACAAATGGTGAATAATGATCTGGGTGTGACTTTCCTGCCGGAAATGGCTATCGCTTCAGGCATTCTAAATAATACAGATATAATTATCAGCCCGTTAGCAGATTCCCATAATGACTTTCGGGAAATTGGTTTTGCCTGGCGTATCCAGTCAAATAGAACCAAAGAATTTGAACAATTGTATAGTCTGGTGAAGAAACAGATATTGCACTTTTTACCGGATAGGAGTTTGCCAGACAGGAAGTTACCGGATAATAGCCTGACTGATAAAAAATCAGCTGAGCCAAAAAAACATGTCTGATACCGAGCCATCAATAGAGGCCTTTCTTTTAACCCGTCAATGGCGTGATACAGCAAAAGGCATTATTCTGGATTTCTGGTTCACCAGTGATTCCGGGCCCATTCATGT